>JAYUFI010000334.1:0-2228 GCA_043738805.1 Planctomycetaceae bacterium
AAGCCGATCTGCGGATGAAGCAGAAGTCACGGTCGCATCCACGCAAGTAATTTTTCACGGATTGAAGAAGCGGGCTGCTGTATTGAGCCGCCTTGCTGCGTCCCCGATCAAACCTGCATAATGTTGCCCGCTCAGAAGGGCCGATCTGAATGATCGTGAAAAGTTTCGGTGCGAGTCACCCCGAACAGGACGAAGTCATGACGTCTCCCGCCTCGTTTGATCCGTTGTTTGGTCCCGGATTTTCGCTGGTCAATCGCCGCGATGTGTTGCGAGTCGGCTCCGTCAGCGTGGCCGCAACGCTGATTCCGTCGGCGTTGGGAAGTGTCGCGACGGCGAACGAAACACGGGCTGCGAGCTTCGGCAAAGCGAAGTCCGTCGTTTACCTCTGGATGGGTGGCGGCGTCACACAGCTCGAATCGTTTGACCCGAAGCCGGAGGCACCCGAAGAAATTCGCGGCACGCTCTCGGCGATCGACACAAAACTTCCCGGAGTGCAGTTCGCCGAAGCCTGTCCAAACCTCGCAAACATCGCCGATCAACTGGCGGTCGTTCGCAGCTTCTCGCACGACAGCAACGATCATCTGCTGAGCCAAGCCTACACGCTCTCCGGTCGCAAAGTGACGATGGCTCAACTCTTTTCCGAGCCAAACATCGGATCGCTCGTGTGGCATCTGCAAGGTTCGCGAAACGGATTGCCCGGTTACATCGCGGTGCCGGGAGTCACGCGACCCGGCCCGCCGCCGTATGCCCTCTTCGTCGGCGGTTGGTTGGGAGACCAATATGCTCCGTTCTGCATCGGTGGTCAGCCGGAGCAGCCGGACTTCACCGTTGGTGAGAAATCCGAAAACCCGACGCCGCTCAGCGACGAAGACCTGCGTCCGAAAATGCTCGACATGCCCGACGGCGTTTCGCTCACACGCCTTGATCGTCGAGTCGCCTTGCGTCAGACCTTCGATCAAGCACAACGCAACATCGAACAACAACGACTGGCCGAAGCGGTTGACGGCAACTTCAACAGCGCGCTCGGCCTGCTGACGTCGAGCAAGATTCGGGATGCGTTCGATGTCCGCAAAGAACCGGATGCGGTTCGAGACGCTTACGGTCGCACGAAGATCGGCGGTCGCTGCTTGATGGCCGCTCGGCTTGTCGAAACGGGTGCTCGATTCGTCATGGTCGATTACGGCTACGACCCGGACTACGGCAACCTGTGGGACAACCACAACGTCCCCGAGCAAAAATTTCCGCACATCAGCGCGATGGCGATGCGCGGCTATCATGTTGCGGGCATGGACAAAGCGTTCGCCGCACTGATCACCGATCTCAAGCAACGCGGGTTGCTCGAAGACACGCTCGTCGTGTTCCTCACCGAGTTCGGTCGCACTCCCAAAATCAACAAGGGCGGCGGACGAGATCACTGGGGACCGTGCGGTTCAATCTTCTTCACCGGAGCCGGTACGAAGGTCGGCCAAGTCGTCGGTGCGAGCGACAAACAAGCCGCGTACCCGACCACAAAACACTTCGGCCCCGCCGATATCGCTGCCACGATTTATCATTCACTCGGCATCGACCAAGAATCTCGCGTCGCCAACAAAGAAGGCCGCCCGATGTTCGTCCTCGATCACGGCCATGTCATCGAAGAGGTCGTTTAGCCGCCGTTGCCAAAGTGTGGCACGATGCTCCGCGTCGTGAGCCCGAATTCACCGAGGTCAGCTCGGCGGAGTCACTTGTCTGAAGAATCGTGAAACACGAGACGCTTTTCGTAACCCAATTTGGGGGTTTGATAGGCATGGCGGACACGCCCAACACGATCGGCATGACAGGCAAGATCGTCGAGCGCGGCTTACCTTATCGGAATCCTGCCTGAATCCGCAGACGCCTTTCGAGAAGGGTTGGGGTGCGGTTCGATCTAACGGGGACAATCACGGACTTTCTTGGTTGCAGACCAAGCTTTGTTGGCGCGTAACACATTCATACCGGAAAACTCAGTTTGACACACTTTTTTTCACACTCGTATACTCGCCCGAAAGTTGTGGCGGCAAAGACGGTTGTATTGATGGGATAATTTCGTCCCACGAACCGTCCGATGGAACACGCCACGAAGGGCCGTCATGATGACAAACACAATTGGTAAGGTTCTCGCAGTCATCACCACGTTTTTCAGCGTGGCATTTCTGGGTTTTGCGTTTGCCGCCAAGATCACTGGTCCCAATTGGGAAGCACAAGCGAAC
>JAYUFI010000335.1:0-5890 GCA_043738805.1 Planctomycetaceae bacterium
TCTTTGTGTTTCGAGGGTGAAGACTTTCGAGGCGGAATGCTTTCCAGGATAAACATTGAGGTCAAGGAACTCTGGCTGCGGCTTGTCCCGGATGCGGCACGAACGGAACTCGCTTCCGCCACAGCCGAAACGCTTGCCAATAAATGCCGACGAGAATCTGCATCGTCATCAACGGATAGCGCAGCAATGCGCGAGCAAGTTGCCAGCAAGTGATCGGCTGACGCTTCAGCGTGAGCGTTGCATCGAACGCTTTCGTGTCGTAGTCGGTGCTCGAAAAATTCTCGATGTGAACGCTCAACCGTTCGCCCGGCTCGGAGACTTGCCAGCGATACGTCATTGCCATCGGCATGAACGGCGAGACGTGAAACACTTTTGGGTGCTCGAAACGGTGCGTAGATTGGGACTCCGTCCCGACCGCTCCATCATCGAAATTAACCCGCCGCATGAGCGAGGGCGTCAAAAAATCGAGGGTGGGGTCGCCCTTGCTGACGCGTCGGGTTACGTTTGAAAACTCCTCTACGAAGTTCAGCACATAACAGTGCTTCTCCTTCCACGGAGTGTTGTTGACCTCAGCCACGACGGCCTCGACTTGCTGCCCCGATTCGTCAAAGCAGTAATAGAAGCTGACGGGATTCATCTCGAAACCGA
Source organism: Planctomycetaceae bacterium (assembly GCA_043738805.1). Taxonomy (GTDB): domain Bacteria; phylum Planctomycetota; class Planctomycetia; order Planctomycetales; family Planctomycetaceae; genus SXKJ01. The sequence goes on from JAYUFI010000335.1 coordinate 649, forward strand.
AATAACGGAAGCTCGTCAACAGGCCGATCGGCCCGACGGGACGATGTCCCGTTTGCTGCTCGACCAGTTCGCGTACGCAATCTGCCAACGGACGAGTTGCATGGCCGAGAAAGTCAGCTCGCCGAAACCTCGCCAACGCGGGCCAGCGAGTTGACCAAAACCCTCGTCGCCCAAACAACGTTTCCAATTCAGCGAGATCGACGTAAACGAGGAACAACGAATACCCGAACGAATGCTCGACCGGCGTGAAGCGGCGATGACGAACGTCTCCTTCGTAGAGGCAACTTCTCATAAGCCAGCCTCCTTCGGCAGCAGAGCCTCGCAAACTCGCAGCGCACTCACGACGCCATCTTCATGGAAGCCGTTGCCCCAATACGCGCCGCAGAATGAAGTCCGATAGACGTTGATCAGCTCGCGATGTCGAGCCTGCGCAGCCGCGCGACGAACGGTGAAAATCGGATGATGATATTCAATTCGCCGCAACACTTTCGCCGAGTCGATTTGCTCATCGCTGTTGAGCGTCACGTTGAAGACGTGCCTCGACCGTAAATGTTGCAGCAGATTCATTTGGTACGTCACCGTCGCCGCCTGCTCCGAGTTGCTCGATGACAAATTGGTTTTCGATGACTGGCCGCTGACATGATAATTCCAACTCGCCCACGCCCGCCGTCGTTTCGGCAAGACGCTTCGATCCGTGTGCAACACGGCGATATTGCGCCCGTACGGGAACTCGGACAACACGGCGCGCTCGGTCGCAGTCGGATCAGCCAGCATTCGCAACGCTTGGTCGCTGTGACAGGCGAAGACGACGTGATCGAAACTTTCCGGCGGGCCGTTTCGCGGAACGATGACCACGTCGTTCGCCGACCGACGAACTTGTTCGACAGGTGTGCTGAGCCGAATCCGATCCCGGAACCGCTCAGCCATCTTCACAACATAATTCCGCGAGCCACCGTCGATAATTCGCCAAGTCGGCCGGTTCCGAACGCTGAGCAGTCCGTGATTTATGTAGAACTCGACGATGAACCGGATCGGGAAGTTTTCAAACGTCCCGACCGGACACGACCAGATCGCCGCCCCCATCGGCAGCAGGTAATGTTCGGCAAACTCGCGCGAGTAACAATGCCGAGCGAGAAACTCGCCAACCGTTGTTTCATCAGTAGTCGGGCGGTTCAGCACTAATTCGGGAGCATCTCGATTGAACCGCACGATGTCCGCCAGCATCCGATAAAAGCTCGGTCGCAACAAATTCCGCCGCTGAGCAAACAGCCCGTTTAGTGACGAGCCGTTGTATTCCAAGTTCGCTGAGTCGCAGCGCACGCTGAAGCTCATCGACGTCGGTCGCGAACGGACACCGAGTTCGTCCATCAGCTTGATAAAATTCGGATACGTCCAATCGTTGAAGACGATGAACCCTGTGTCGATGACATGCCGCTCGCCGTCCAATTCGACTTCAACCGTGTTCGTGTGCCCGCCGAGATAATCGTTCGCCTCGAACAGCGCGACGTCATGTGCGATACTGAGCCGGTACGCCGCAGTCAGTCCAGAAATCCCGGCTCCGATGATCGCAATCTTCATGACGACTCCGTCCTCATTGGCGAGCTTGTTGCATCAAGCCAGCACTTCATTGACGACTCGCCCCGAAACATCAGTCAGCCGATAATCGCGACCCGCGTTGCGGTAGGTCAGCTTGGTGTGATCGAGACCCAGCAGATGCAAAATCGTCGCGTGGAAATCATGCACGTGGACGCCGTTTTCGGCCACTTTGATGCCGTGCTCGTCGGTGGAACCATGCGTCATTCCGCCTTTCACGCCGCCGCCGGCCAGCCAGGATGAGAATGCCCACGAGTGATGTTCGCGCCCTTTCGCGTCGGCGACATTGTTGAACGGCGTGCGGCCGAACTCGGTCGTCCAAACGATGAGTGTGTTGTCGAGCAGGCCACGTCGTTTGAGATCTTTCAACAGTCCCGCAATCGGTTGATCGACGTTCTTTGCCAGCCGTACGTGATCCAGCATGTCGCCGTGCGAATCCCAGTTGCCGGACGAGCCGGTATCGATCAGTTCGACGAAGCGGACGCCCCGTTCGATCAATCGCCGCGCCGCGAGGCACTGCCACGCGAAGCCCGCCGTGCTGCCGCGCGGCAGGCCGTACAACGCCAGCGTCTCATCGGTTTCTTTCGAGAGATCGAACGCTTCGGGCGCGGCCATCTGCATCCCGAACGCCGTTTCAAACGAACGAATCCGCGCGTCGAGCACCGAGTCGTTACCTCGTTCGGCCAGATGCCGCCGGTTCACTTCCGCGAGCGCCGCAAGTTCGCGTTGCTGCCGAGCATTCGACACGCGCGGTTTGATGTTCTGCATCGGCTCGGCCCCGGGAACGACGAGCGTCCCTTGATGACTGCCGGGCAAGAAGTCCGAGCCCCACACTTGCCCGCCGGCATAAGGAGTCTGCGGTGCGATGACGACAAACGACGGCAAATTGCGATTCGGACTCCCCAAGCCGTAACTCACCCACGACCCGATGCTCGGCCGCCCTTGATTGAACGAGCCCGTGTGCATCCCCAGCGTCGCGTTGTAGTGGTTTGAGTGATCGCAGTGCATCGAGCGAATCAATGCGAGGTCATCAACGCATTCCGCCACATGCGGAAACAACGTGCTCACTTCGGTCCCGCAGTCGCCGTGCGGCCGAAACTCCCACTGCGGTCGCTTGAGAAACAGCTTCTCGTAACCCGGCCGATTCCGCGTCTCCGGATGATCGAGCATCACTTGCTTACCCACATCGGCGTGCAATCGCGGTTTCGGATCAAATGTGTCGACATGAGAAACGCCGCCACTCATAAAGAGGAAAATGACGTTCTTCGCCTTTGCCCCCTGGTGCGATCGCTTCGGAGCCAGCGGATCACCCGCCGCCGACTCATCAAGTGCCGCATCCTCCGCCAACAACTGCGACAAAATCCCCGGCCAGAGCAACGAGCCGGCAACTGCCGATCTGAGGACTTGGCGGCGGCTGTTTTCAATTTGACGTTGGCACATTGAAAGTATTCCAGTCAGAACGAGAATTGGACCACTCGCGTCGATGATCACACGAGTCAGGATTACTCGTCGAATTCAGAGATGCGTTTTTTCATTTCTTCGAGTAGTGCGTAATTCTCTGACAACTCATCGACGGGTTCTTCATAAACAATCACCCAACCGCATTCTGGTTGCAGGACGAGCTTTTCTGCGTTTTGCGAGACTCCGATGAGTCCGCCGATCAGTCGCATCTCTGCCACTTCGTTGCCCCAATGAACACGCATTGGAACGCTCGTGAGACAGGAGGGAATCTCATTCAATCTAACACCTTGAGGTGCATCCCACTGATCTAGTAAATCTTGCTTGACGTCGATTTCGAGTCGTCTCGCCCAATCGTCGATGTAAAAATTATCGCGACCGCTGGTGAGATAAGGGAACAGCGTCGTGATCCAGCCTGTCATGACGCTTGGGCCGGAACCGCTGCGGTAGCGAAAAAACGATTGCCAAAACGATTGATCGGCTTTGCCTTCTGCCGCAGCAACAAATTGTGCAAGGACAGGATCAAGCGCCTTTGCCCACCGCTGAAGACCGAACTCACCGAAGAGTGCCGCGCGATTCCGAATTGATTTCCAGTCATCAACATTGCCGGCCAGAGTGATTTCTGGAATGCCGCATCCACAGACGAACTCGAAATCAAAATACGCTTGAAATGTCTCCATCACCATCAATTCGGAAACAGCCCTTTCGATTGGACCTGTCGTGGAGAAATCACAAACCACGAAATCTCGAAGTCTGCCAACACGATCTCTAATCTGTTCTGAAAACACTTCGAAGACTTCCGCCCAAGGGTTGTCGTGTCCTGGGAAAAAGTCACGTCTTTCGACAACCAGTTTTTCTTTACCGGAGTGGCTCACAAACCGATGCCGCAACTCTTCGGCGTGTAAATTCACATGCAACGCGAATCCGCGCGCCAGTGTCAACCAAATCATATCGGGCGAAAGTCGCAACGGATGATGCAAGAAGAAGGCATTATGCACGGCTGTCAGTAGGGCATGATCCTCGGTGCAAGACACCAACGAATTCGTGGGCTTCCACAATGCCTCAATTGGCCGCCGAAACGCTTGCCTCAAGATTTTTCCGTGATCAACTACCGGCAGCGGTATTGGAGCAGCCACGCCAGGCGAGACTTGAAATGTGACTTCCGTCATTGAATGGTCTCCGCAGTAGACGTCATTCCGAACGCTTTTCCCGTTCGCCTCGCATCACCACACCGAGGTTCTTTTGCCGCTTCGTGAGTTTCACCGGCTCATTCAGCGCATTCCAAAAGGCGAGTTGCTCGGAAGGAGTCAGCGCGATGACGCTTTGCTCGGACTCTTCCACTTCGCGCCGTGCCTGAGCAACCGACACGACACGGACATACTCGTCGATCGAACTTCGGCGCAGGCCAGCAGCTTTGGTCACATAGTCGTTGCTCTGTTGGTCCAGAGGAACCACTAATAGTTGGGGGACCGCTTTCAGCGATCGTTTTGTCTTCGTCGGCATGGCTGGCTCACTCGATAATCGGGAGACGGGCTTCTCCGATGGTTTTGGATGACGCGCATCCTATTTCAGACACATGAAAGCCGGAACTTCTGCAACATGGCAATCTCGATCCATCATTGATCTCACTCGTTACTTCTTCCAACGGAGTTCATCGACGCTGTCTCTGAATTCGGATTTGATCGTGCTCCAGCGAGTCCGCCAGAGCATACGCGGCATTCGCGAATCGTCCACATCGTCTGTGTCGATCAACCGCCGCATCACGACTCCCAGGTCGCTAACGTGAAATCTTTCTTGGAAATCACGGAGGAGGCGATTGAGCGACTTGCCGGACTTCATCAACGCCCAGAGATCAACGAAATCTTTTTTCGTACGACGATGACAGATCGCAGCAAGTTTCATTGTGCCGATGTCGTCCAGTGCGGCCAGATCGCAATTGAATGGAACGCAACGACGAATCGGATGCAAACGCAGATACTCATACTTCATCGCCAGGAATCGAACGCCGTGCAGCTTGCCATGCAAAGCTTTCTCTTCGGACCCCAATGATTGAAACGGTAGACGTTCAACGAGTTCTTGCTCTAACGCCGCGAAATCAAATTGAGACCCTGCCACAAAAAAATCGAAATCGACAGAGCGACGATGACCCAACTGCAACGCCAGTGCCGTTCCGCCCGCTAAGTACGCTCCA
>JAYUFI010000336.1:0-2227 GCA_043738805.1 Planctomycetaceae bacterium
CGCGGACCTGATGAGTTCGCCGAAGCTCTGGCAACATCTGCCGAAAGTGTTGTCGCCGGAAAAGGTCAACCTGCTGATCGCCGCGCCCTGCGCGGATGATCGTTGTCCGTTACGGGATCGGGCGCTGTTGTGTTTGCTGTACGCGACCGGCTGCCGAGCGTCTGAGGTTTCCAACTTGAAGCTAAAAGATGTGCATCTCGACGAGAATTACTGCCGCTGTTTGGGCAAAGGGAACAAAGAGCGGATCGTCGGTTTGAACCCAGTCGCTCGGCTGGCGGTCGAAGCTTACGTCAATCACGAGCGATCGCAGATTGTGTCGCGACGCGCGGCCGAATGGCTGTTTGTTACGCGACGTGGCACCGGACTGACACGGATCATGATTTGGCAACTCGTGAAAAAGTATGCGGCTCGCGCAGGCTGTAGCGATCAGGTCAGCCCGCATACGTTGCGGCACAGCTTTGCGACACACATGCTGGCCGGCGGTGCCGAGATTCGCGCTCTGCAAGAACTGCTGGGACACGCCAACATCGCGACGACACAAATTTACACGCACGTCGAACATTCGCGATTGAAGGCAGTTCACGCAAAGTGTCATCCGAGAGGTTGAGGCTCCGCCCTTTCCTCATCCGCAAGCTTTGCCACGTTCGCGCGACTCGCATGCTCGGCATGTCGGGCACGACTTGTTCGGCGTGAGTGATCGGCACGGTGAAACCAAGCGGATTCACCGCACGACTCGACGATCAATCGAGGAGCATTGGTGCGTCGAGTCCACCGCGTGAGTTCCGCTCACGCAAGGCGAGGGCGAGAACGATGAGACTTCGATCCAGGTTTGTGTGGTGTGGCGTATTCGTGGCACTCAGCGGTTGGTTTGCGTTTGAAGTGTTGCGGGCCGATCCAGATATCCGTCAGGTCGCCAATGAATTCGATGGCCCGACAAACGCACTGCGGGACGCCGGACGAGTGATGTCGAAAATTTCGAAGCAGATTTCACCGAGCGTGGTTCACATCGAAAGCATTCATCGCACAGCCTTGCGTGGCGAAGTGGAAGAGACCGGTTCCGGAGTCATCGTTCGCGGGACTCGGCTTCCCGGCGAATACGTCGTCACGAATCGGCATGTCATCGCGAATGCAAAGTTGCCAGAAATTTCGGTGACGCTCGTGGACGGTCGCATGATTCATCCCGAACGAATTTGGGAAGACGAAGCGTCCGACATCGCCGTGTTGAAAGTCCCGGTCGATGGACTGACCGCAGCCGCGTGGGCAGACAGCGACGCTGCGGAGATCGGTCATCCGGTGCTCGCCGTCGGCAGCCCTTTTGGACTGAGCCAGTCAGTCACGTTTGGCATCGTCAGTGCGAAGAGCCGTCGTTCGCTCAAGCTGGGTGATCGCGGAGTGCTCAATCAAGATTTTATTCAAACGGATGCCGCAATCAATCCAGGGAACAGCGGTGGGCCGCTCGTCGATTTGACGGGCCGCATCGTCGGGATCAACACGGCGATCGCATCCAACAGCGGCGGCAACGAGGGGATCGGCTTCAGCATTCCGAGCAATCTCGTCAGCCGAGTAGTCGATCAGTTGCTGGAGTACGGCAAGGTCTATCGAGCGTATCTCGGCGTGAAACTCGATCCCGATTTCACGACGCAGAAAGCCGCCGTACTGAAGCTTGATCGTGCTCGCGGTGCGCGGGTCATGGCCGTTTATCCGAATACGCCCGCAGCGCGAGCGAAGTTGGTCAAGGACGATGTGATCCTCAGTTTTGATGGCACGGACATCCTCGACGAAAATCATTTGATCAACGTCGTGAGCCTCTCACCGGTTGGCAAACGAGTCCGACTGATGGTGCTCCGACGCGGTGAGAAAGTCTCGATTTACGTTGATCTGAGCGATCGAGCCGTCGCCGAAGAAGACTCCGCTCCGGCCGCACCGCAACAGAGCAAAGCGGACGTTGATGTCGAGTTGATGAGCTTGTCCGTCTGCCCGCTGGATTCGCAAATCGCCCCACAAATCGGCCTCGCACCGAATGCTTCGGGAGTTTTGGTGACTCGCAATCGCCGCACACCGAGCCGCTTTTTGAGCCACAACGTCAACGCCCACCAATCGGAACTGCAAACCGGTGACGTCATCGAACGCTTCGCGGGAATTCCGATTCACACGCCAACTGACTTAGACCGAGCAGCATCACGAATCCCCGCAGGAGAGCGTGCATTGATCGAGGTGTTGCGAAAGA
>JAYUFI010000337.1:0-2226 GCA_043738805.1 Planctomycetaceae bacterium
CGACGACATCGAGTTCCCCACCGAATCCGAACTGCGCGAGCGCTTGCGAAGCGCCCGAGCGATGCAAGCTAAGAAGCTGCTGGTCAAAGCTCACGGCGACGCCTTCAACGGTTCGTTCGTGATGGTTCAAGACATCGGCTACGACATCGGATTCGAAGAGTTCTCGCTCTCCGTTGCGAAAGAAGAAGAGCCGCAGTAGGCCGCTCGCTCGGCCACGAGCAGTTGCCAGAAAATGGCCTCGTGGTAGGGTGATGCAAAGTTGGTGTTGACGATGGAAAGTGATCGGGCGGGATTTGTTTCGCGGTCTTGACCCCAACGGGGTCAGACTCGAAAGCCCAGGGCAACGCCCTGGGTTGGCGATTCGAGAGAGTCTCGGAAGCCCTGAATGGGCGTGACTCGCACGAACGTCAAACGAGTTGCGCCCCGTTGGGGCTTAGCGTTTGTCGTCGCCACCGCGACCCAGGGCTGTCGCCCTGGGCTTTCGAGTCACGCCCCCTTGGGGCTCAACCCGCGAAACAAAGCTCGCCCGATCTCGACCGTGAAAAATCCGCCTCAATACCAAGTTTGCATCACCCTAGTGCCGCAGATTGGAATTGATTGGCCATCAGAGAGCGAGTTTCGCCAGTGTGATTTTTGAGAGCCGTCTCTGTCGTCGGTGGGGCGGGCAGAAGCGTGGCGGAGGGTGAGACGTGGTTGGTCTGCCGGTGTAGGTCCAAGCGAAGGGATGGGCCATTGTCTCGTTGAAGTATTTCAGGAACATTCGCAGTTTTTCTTCCAAGTCGGCGACGGATGAAAAATTTCCTCGACGCATGACCTTTCGCATCACGATTCCAAAGATGACTTCGATCTGGTTCAGCCACGAGCTGTGTTTGGGAAGAAATACGAACCGAATGCGGTGGCTCGGATCAGACAGAAATTCGCGGCGAGTGGCTTGGTTTCGCAGCACGCCCGATTTGCCTTTTTTTTCCCAGCGGCCGGTTCGGCTCGCAGCGTTTTGCAATCCACTCCACCAACGAGGCCGACCAATGCACGTTGAGGCAATCCAGCACGATCACCCACGGGACGTCGGGATCGCTGGCCACGGTCTGTTCGATGTGTGCCACGAAGTCGGACTCGGTGCGTGTCGGGCCGATCGTCTCTGAGAACATCGCGGCTTGCACGACATCCCAATTTCCGATCAGCGTGGTGGTGCCGTGCCGCACATATTCGAATTCCTGCTTGGCGACTTGAGCCACTCGCGCCGGTTTGTCGGGAGCGGCTCGTTCCAGCGCTTGCAGGCCGGTCATTTCGTCGATGCTGACTGTCCGCGTGCCGTCCGCAGCGTGACGTTCCACCGCCGTTTGATACGTTTGACAAACCTCGGTCACTTGCCGCTGGAAGGTCACCGGATCTTTCTCCGTGGTGTTGATCCACATCTTGCGGCGATGCGGTCGCAGCGCCGCCGTCCGCAAATAATGTCCCACGGTGCAGACCGAGATGTTCGGAACGATCTTTCGTTTCACGACCTCGTCTCGCAGTTCGGTGTTGGTCCAGTGCGTGATCGGCCGCCCCGATTTCTCCGGAGGCTCACAGGCCAACGCCAAAATCTGCGTGACTTGTTCGGCCGTAAACGTCCCCGGACAACCCGACCGCGGCGCATCTTTGAACGTTTCGCGAATCGCGTCCCGCAGTCGCGTCGACTCGGTGCATTCCAACAGCGTCAACTCGTTCCAACCGTCTCGCCACCGCCGCCGCCAAGTTCCCACGGCATGGCGTTTCACCGAGACCTCCTCGGCGATCTCCTGATTCGACCGTCCCTCCCATGCCAGAACGATGATTGCCGCTCGTTCCGAAACAAATCGCGGCTCCGTCTTGGATCGACGGAACTCGTCCAAAATCATCAACTGACGTTCCGACACCACCACCTTCGCCGCCTTCCCTGGCATAACGCACCTCCTTAACCAAGTCCGCGTAGCTCAGTCAAAAAATGCGTTTGGTGGTAGATCAATTCACGATTCCGGCACTAGGCTGACGCCGTCCCGCTCGCCTGAACGTTGTGAGGTCGGGTCGCACCGGCTGTGACGGTGCTTCCGCGAGTACACAATCGCGCGGTGATGCGCACGATGCCTGTTGTCGCGGAACGCTCGGCCGTCCGAGTTTCATGTGTTCTGAGCGGCGTTCGGGCAGTCCCGCTTCTGAGCAAGTTCCGGTTGCGATTGTGCCGTTTTGAAGGGAGACGGCGCGAAT
>JAYUFI010000338.1:0-2224 GCA_043738805.1 Planctomycetaceae bacterium
CGTAGCTACTTGCGCAACTGCCAGGAGACGATTCCTTGAACGACGAGCGAGAGCGCAGCCCCCGCGATGAGACCGATCAAAGTGAACCGCCTGCGGTCGGACTCGACGTCACGAATTTGTTCGGTAGATTTCCTAGTCAATAAATACTATGCAGAATCTACAACAATTACTGTAACCGTTCACGCCCCGCTTGGGATTAGCGACGGTTTTTGAGTGGGGTCGTTGCTTGCGGCGAGGGCTTTTCTCAGGAAGTCGAGGACGTCGCGCTTTTGCGTTCGGCAGCTTGCGACCGCAGTCAGGATGCGTTCGACGAAGCGGCTGCCGACGGGGCTGTCGGTGCCGTAACTCGACTTCCGCCAACAGACCGCGTGTCGCAATGCCCGCTCGGCCGCGTTGTTCGTCGGCTCGACGTCGGGCGTCGTCGCGAACGTCCACATCGACACTTCCAGTTTCAAAAGTCCCCGACAAACGGCGGCGGTTTTCTTGCAATCGCACGTGGAGCCACGCTCGAGAAGCGACTTCACTTCTTTGCGCAGCCAACTCAGCGTTTCGCTCTGAAACGTCTCGCGAGCGACCTCTTTTTTGCGCACGTATAGCCAATGCATAAACAGCGCGTCGGAGTTTTCCAACAGTGACGTACCGATGTCGCTGCCCGCATTTTTGCGGTCGATCATCGCCTGAAAATCGCGTCGCAAATGCGCCCAACAGATTTGCCGTTTTTTGACGCCGAGGTGATCGTAAACGGAGAAGCGATCCGACGTCACGATGCCGGGGTTCCGGCCGACGAGATCCTGGAAAGACGGGATGTCGCGTTTGTAGCGAATGATGAATATCGTGAGGCCCGTCGTGAGGGCGACCCACATCCACGCCTTGTTTACCCCTTCTTTCCAGCTCGTTTCGTCGACGTTGACGTTGCGGCCCTCGATGTGCAATCGCGCCTCTTCGTGAATCGGTTGCAGTGCGGCGCTGACTTTCGCTTCGGCCTTGCTGATGCTGCCGATCGAAATCGGGATGCCGCAAACCTCGTCGAAAAACCGCTCGGTCGTGCGTTTGCTCATGCGTGCGACGCCGCTGCAATACGCGATCGTCGCCGTGAGTTTCGGACCGAATCCGCCGGCCGCTTCGGGCACCGGGGCCGCCGTCGTTCGCGCTTGGCATTCGGGGCAACAGAGCGTGTGCCGACGGTGGTGGACGACGTGCCGCATCTTCTCGGGCAGGTCGATGACCTGGTCGACGATCGGGTCCGGATCGTCGCCCGACAGCTTCGTGCAGCAGCGGCCGCAACGCTTCGGCTTGTGGTCGACGACCTCGTCCGGCGGCAGGATGACGCGCTCGTGTTTCGTGTGCCCTGGCTGCCCGCCCCGTTTGCGACCCGAAGGGACACGCGGCGGCGCGGGCTTGACGTGCGGCCCATCGGACGACGGCGGCTTCGACGAGTTCGTCGAGTTGAGTTTGAGCCGCGCTTCGAGTTCCGCAACGCGCGCTTCGAGCTTCGGGATCTGCGCCACGATGGCTTCGAGTGCGCGAATGTACGCCTGGACCGCCGGGTCCAGCGACGCGAAAAGTTCCAGAGGTAGCGGCGGTGGTATCATCACGCCGATAAGCTACAAAATCCACGCAAACGCGCAAGGGCTGTGAACGGTTACCGAAAGGGAATCGGATTGGCATTGCAGGGCCAGTATTGGCGGAATTGGTTTTTCGCGCCGAGGGGAGTCCACAACGGGACCGGAACATCCTCCGAATTCAGCAAGCGCTGAATGTATGGCGATTGTGGTTTATGGATACTGAAGCGGCATTTGAATATGCTCGGATCGCGTTCGAGTTGAAACAAATTGGTCGTGCTGTTGGTCAAAATGACATCGGTATTGCCGCAATCGCTCTTTCGATGGGAAATACGTCAATCGTGACAATGGATGGCGACTTTAAGGCGATTTCTGGCTTGGCCGTCGAAAATTGGGCGAACACGATTTGATTGATTGTGATTAAAACAGTGTATTTCGACCTGGAGCATCGCATCATGATGACGACCGAGGAATTTTGGAAACTGATCGATTCGACGAAAGAGGCAGGTCCGGAGGCGCAGGCGGAGACGCTCGTGGAAAGCCTTGCGAAACTCGAACCGGCGGAGATCCTCGCGTTTGGCCATATGTGGGATCACTTTCACGGCGAGGCTTACACGTGGAAGTTGTGGGGGGCCGGATACATCATGAACGGCGGTTGCTCC
>JAYUFI010000339.1:0-5880 GCA_043738805.1 Planctomycetaceae bacterium
TCTGGTGGGTCGCCCGATGGTTGACCCACCCTACGATTGGGTCTCTTCACCCGAAGTCGCGGAAGATGCTGACGGAAACCCCGTCCTCAAGGCAACTGGCGAAGAGCTTGTGACAGTGAAGCTGTCACCCGATGCGGTCAAAAAATCCGGCGACTCGTTCGTGCTGGCAGATCGTCCTGACATCCGCATCGAAAGCCGAGCACACAAGATGTCGAAGGCTCGCGGCAACGTCGTCAATCCTGATATCGTCGTAGAAGAGTATGGAGCTGATGCACTACGTCTTTACGAGATGTTCATGGGGCCGCTCGAACAAGTGAAGCCGTGGTCGATGCAAGGTGTCGAAGGGGTCTTCCGATTTCTGAGTCGCGTGTGGCGGACACTCACCGACGATCGCGCGGACAACGTGCAAATCAACCCCGCCGTCCAAGACACCGTCCCCTCCGAGCCGCAAATCCGCTTGCTGCACAAGACGATCAAAGCGGTGACCTACGACATCGACTCGCTCGGCTTCAACACGGCGATCAGCCGCTTGATGGAATTCATGAACGAAGTGACGAACTGGAGCGTCCGCCCGATCTCGATCATGAAACCGTTCGTGCTGCTGCTCAGCCCCCTGGCCCCGCACATCGCCGAAGAGTTGTGGCAACTGCTCGGCGGCACCACGACGCTGGCTTACGAACCGTGGCCGACCTTCAATCCGAAATACGTCGAAGACGCCGTGATCGACGTCCCCGTCCAAGTGAACGGCAAACTGCGCGCGAAAATCACCGTCGCCGCGAAAGCCGACCAAGCCACCATCGAAGCGACGGCGAAAACGGACCCCAACGTCGCCAGTCATCTCGACGGCAAGACGATCGCCAAAGTGGTCTACGTGCCAGGACGGATGATCAACTTTGTGGTGAAGTGAGTTGAATGAGCCGCGGGATCACCTTTAATGACGAACGCATTGGAAATACCCGATCGCTTTCAGAACTCGCCCGACGAGGACTACTTTGAGGTTGTCGATGGTGAGTTCCGGGCCATCGAACCGCTGCTGGCTTACGACAGTTTACTGGCATCGCAGTTGGCGTTTCGGCTCGGCAATTTTGTTCGGCCAAGTCGACTGGGCTTGGTGGCCCTCGAAACGTTGTTTGTCCTGCGCGAGTCACCGCTGCTGCTGCGACGCCTGGATATTGCGTTGGTCTTGCGGAAGAAGTTGAAGGAGCATCGAATCCTGCGCACTTCGGCGTGGGACGTGGTTCCGGATTTGGCGGTCGAGATCGTGAGTCCCACAAACTTTGCCGACGAGATCGACACCAAGCTGGTCGATTATTTCGCAGCGGGAGTCACGCAAGTTTGGGTGATCTATCCGGAGACTCGTCGGTTGTACGTTCACGAGTCGCTGCAAACGGCTCGCGGGTATTCAGAAGGCGATTTGGTTGATGCCGCACCCGTGCTGCCCGGATTCACGTTCCGTTTGGCGGAATTGTTTGATGCGATCGAGAACGTTGATGACAAACCGGCTGAATGAATCGTTGGTAATCGGCGTCGTTGTGAAGTGAGAACTCATGGCCGAAATGGAACTCCGAAAGCTGGCGAACTTTGCGTCGGAGCTCGAAGCCAGGATGCTGGAAGGGATGCTCGCGGCTGAGGGCATCGCGTGTGTTTTGAACAACGCCGAGTTCGTCGCCGACTTTTGGCATTACGGGAATGCCGTCGGTGGCGTGACCGTGCAAGTGGCCGAAGAGGATTGGGACGCGGCTCAAGCGGTGTTGAGTCCCGATCATCCAGTGGCTGAGTCTTGGGTCTGTCCGGTGTGTGGGACTAAAATCGAAGCCGAATTCAATAGCTGTTGGAAATGCGCCGGGGTGCATGTCCCGGAGCCCATTGAAGCTTTCGATGAAGAGGGTGATGAAATAAGTCCACCAAGCTCGCTCGTAGATTTGTCAGATGGTCCTGGTGGTGACGTCGAGCCGACTGCGACCAGCGAAACTCTCCAACGAGCGTGGAAGGCATCCATCATCGGCTGCATGATTCCGATGGGAATTCTGAATCTCTACTCGCTCTATTTGTTGTTCATTCACGTGCCGACAGAAAGTCTGACTGTGGCAGAGATACGTCGCTTTGTGGTGGCCTGTATTGTCAACACGCTTACCCTTTCGACGATCTTTGGTTTTTTTGTCTGGTTCTTTTGAGCTCGATCACGATAGGGTTAATCGCTCATTGCCACGTCGGGCGACCTTCAGCAAATCACGACCACCGCGACGGCAGTTCGTCCCAAAAGCGTTCGAGTTCTTGCGGCCATTCGGCTTCAAACTGCAGCGGCTCGCCAGTCGTGGGGTGATCGAATTGCAGCGCGATGGCGTGGAGGGCCAAACGAGGAGCGCGGACTTTTGTTTGCAGCGGGCCGTACTTCACATCGCCGCAGATCGGGTGGCCCAGCTCGGAAAGATGGATGCGGATTTGATTCGTGCGACCGGTTTCCAATTGGCACTCAAGCAGCGTGTGGCCTCGACGTGAGGCAAGTGGTTTCACGTGAGTGATCGCTAGCTGACCCTCGTCTTGAAATGAGGATAGTCGGGCCGACTGAGACTCCACCGAAACGGCTTTGGTTTCGGCACTGAGGTATTCCGCGCTGCCGCGCTTGCCATCACCACGATCGCGCAGGATGTGAGTCCGAATGGTTTGCGGTTCGAGACGGCCAGTCACGATGGCCCAATAAATTCGGCTGGGTGTGCGAGCGGCGAACTGCTGATTCAGTCGTTCTCGCGCGAGCGGCGTGCGAGCGACGACCAACAGGCCGCTCGCGTCGCGGTCGAGTCGATGCACGATCCAGATCAAGCCTGCATCGCCGCGCAAACGTCGTCCGACATATTCCCCGATGACTCGCGGCAAGAGTTCGTCGAGCGACGGTTCACGAGAAGCATCGCCATGTCGATGAGTCCGCTCGGCAGCCGGTCGCTCGGTCAGCATTCCGGTGGGCTTCTCGACGACGACAATGTGCTCATCCAAAAACCGGATGCAGAGATCTTTGCCTTGCGGCGGTTTCGCTCCCGGTCGATCGGCGACTTCAACCACGTCTCCTGCGTTGAGGCGTCGCGCTTCGTCTTGGCATGTCGTCCCGTTCAACGTCACACGCCGCGCGGCTAGCAGTTCGCGAACCGCTTTCCAACTGAGGTCCGGCTGCCAATGTTTGAGTGCTGCGGCAATCGTCTTTCCGGCAAGCGGTTCATCGACAATGTGCTGTTGAGTGCGCGACATATTGCAGTTCGTCATTCCATAGAGGCTTCGCGGTGCAAATCGTTTGGCGAATTGTGGCAGATTTCGCCACTCGAAACAGTCACTTGAAGCGTTCGTGAGGGCGAACGCCCAGCAGACTCAGTTTCATGCAGCAGAGTCCCGCAGCATCCGCCCTTGCTGACGCTGCGGGTTACAACTGCGGCCTCCTTTTGTTCGCGAGTGGTCATGATTACTTTCTCAACCGAACCTTCACGACCCTCCTTCAGACCTTTCCAATGAGTTGCGAGATCACATGCTGTCTGTCTCCGAAGCAATCACTGCCGTGTTGAATGCGACTCGTCCGCTTGATCCTGAATCGTTGCCGCTGACGGAGACTCTTGGTCTGGTGTTGGCGGAAGACATTCACAGCAACACGGATTTGCCGCCGTTCGACAAGTCGTTGGTGGATGGCTTCGCGATCCGACTGAGTTCATTTCAAACTGAGTTGCCAGTTTTAGAAATCGTTTCCGCCGGACAAGTCCCGACGCGACCGCTCGATCAAGCCGCGTGCATTCAAATCATGACCGGCGCGCAGTTACCGATCGGAGCGGATGCCGTCGTACCGATCGAACACACGTCACAGCGAACGGACGCGACGGGCAACACACTCGTCACGTTTCCGAGCAATGTCGCCACGTGGCGTTCGGGAACAAACATCATCCGACAAGGAGCCGCATTGAAGCGCGGCGAACTCGTCGTCGTCACCGGCTCAGAACTGCGACCTCAAGAACTCGGCGCGCTCGCTGAATTGGGACACGCAAACGTCCTCACGCGACGACATCCGCGAGTCGCCGCACTCGCTACAGGCGATGAACTCGTCCCGATTGATCAGACGCCGGGACCGGGACAAATTCGGAACTCGAACGAGCTGATGCTCTGCGCTCAAATCCGCCGAGCAGGTGCTGATCCGCTTCCGTTGGGAATCGCGCGCGATGAACGCGGTCATCTGCGAGCACGAATCGAAGCGGGCTTGCAGGCCGATGTGCTCGTCCTCTCTGGAGGAGTTTCGATGGGAGAAAAAGACCTCGTTCCTTCTGAGTTAGCTGCTGCCGGAGTGCGACAAGTCTTTCACAAAGTCAACGTAAAGCCAGGAAAACCGGCGTGGTTTGGAGTCCTCGAAAGATCACCGACCAGCCGAACGCTCGTCTTCGGACTCCCCGGCAACCCCGTCAGCAGCATGGTTTGTTTTGAACTCTTCGTCCGCCCCGCGCTCCGCCGCCTGATGGGCCACGCCGCCGCCGAGCCGACTCACATCAAAGCTCGACTCACTCAAGCTCACACCACGAAAGGTGACCGCCCCACCTATCATCCCGCTCGCATCGAGTGGCACGAGACCGGACCCACGATCACCGCTGTCCCCTGGGTCGGCTCCAGCGACCTCCGAGCCACCGTCGCCGCGAACTCAATGGCATTATTCTGCGCTGGCGATCAAACCTACGAAGCGGGATGTCTGGTCGAGGTCATTGCGTGGTGATTGACTCACGACAAATGAAGTCGCACGGCGTCAGAGAACTTTGTGCGATGATTGACGAATACGAGTCTTCGCGGCCCTTATCAACCGACAGCTTGAACCGAACTCCATTGAGTCTAATTTCCGGAAGCCCGAGGATTCGACAAAGATTTCCGGTTGGCGACACCGTGGGTGGGTTGGCAGCGGAGCAAATAGGTTCTGGTGACGAGTTCCTCCAAGATGTTGAGCCAGCGGCCCTCGACAGACCAACTCTGTGCCTTGTGCCTGCCGTTGCGTGCTTTGTCGGTGGACTTCGTAGAAGACGTATTGGTTGAGGTATTCGTCTTGAAGGCGCTCCACTGGTGGAGCAGGATTTGACCGGCGTGGCGAACCGGATCAAGCAGTTCGACTTCGCTCATCCCACTGCACGCTCGATGAAAGAGAATCGCGGTGGGATGCTCACTGCGTTCGATCGCCAGCCGTTCTTTGTGGGGTTTCCATTGGCGGCGCAGGTCGTACACGGTTTGCGGCGATGCGGGAATGGCCCGTGTCCTTGTCAGTCTCGCGATTAGACCAGCCGTCTTTGGCGACGACAGCCTCCGCCGCGTCATCATCGCGACCAGCGATTCAGATTCACCTGCTGCGTTTTGTCAACCACTCCCATCACGTCGCGAGCGATCTCGGCTAGCAACTAGTAGTCGCCAAAATGGCAGATGATGCTGCTCGCCCGTGATGATGACTTCTTCCCGCGTTGCCCCCGCACCAACGGCCCCGCCACGGCCGCCGGCATGTGATCAAGATGGGACGTGGGGGCGGTGCAGGCGATGCACTAGGAATTCGTGAGAGGCAGTTCAGCCCGCTCGATCATCTGAGGTCGGGATCAATGAATCGCGTCCCCTTTCGCCCTTGAAGACGGTGGTAGGTGTAGGATGACGCGTGAGTCGTTTGTCGCGGAGCGACGAGGGAATGTGCGGCGACGACGACACACATCCCTTGGGCGGACGATGGTGTGGTGATGGTTCGATCGTCGCTCCGCGACGAGATGGTTGGGCGGGATGGCCGACCGTGGGTTGAAACCCACGGCGACCTTCGGCGGTCGCTCTGCGACCAAGGACAAGAACCAAAGACGCGCACCCGACTCCGCGTCCGCCTCGCAATGGAAGACATTGGCG
>JAYUFI010000340.1:0-15721 GCA_043738805.1 Planctomycetaceae bacterium
CGTGGAGCGTCCGCCCTCGCTCACGCTGCGGGTTTCTTTGCCGTGACAAAACTCGTGATGACACGTTTTTGGACGAGGACTAGAGTCTCGCTCGATTGAAATTCTGTGGCAAAGAGGAGTGGTAAGGATGCGACGGCATTGGTTGGCATTGAGCGTTGTTGGCGCGGCAATTTTTGGTTTGACGTCGAACGCCATGATGGCCGATGACGCCCCGACGCCGGAGTACATCTTCTCGAAGTTCATTCCTCGGCAAAAAGATGTCGAGATCGAAACACCGAAGCCGACGGATTACGCGAAGTGCGTGATCAAGTCGGAGCGGCTCGGTAAAGCGACCGCGTGGATCGTCACCGGAGCGAACGGACAAGTGCTGCGGCGCTTCGTCGATACGAACAGCGACGGCACGGTCGATCAATGGCGATACTTCAATAATGGGATCGAGGTTTATCGCGAGATCGACAACAACTTCAACGAGAAGCCGGATCAGTATCGCTGGCTCAACACCGGCGGTTCGCGGTGGGGGATCGACTCCAATGAAGACAAAATCATTGATGAATGGCGGCTCCTTTCGGCTGAAGAAACTTCGCGAGTGGCGGTCAACGCGCTCATCGCTGAAGACACGGACGCGCTGCGGTTGGTGCTGATCAATGCCGATGACCTCGAAAAGCTGAAAGTCGAAGCGTCAGTCGCAAAGGCTCTGCTGGCGAACGTCAGCAGTCCGGCTCAGAAGCTGCGTGAAGTGTTGAGCAAGTCGAAATCGTTGAGCCCGCGTGCGCGCTGGATGCGTTTCGATGTCGCGTCGGCGATGCCGAGTTTGATTCCGGCTGATGAAGGAAAAGCGGCGGCGGATTTGATTCTGTATGAGAACGCGATGGCGATTATCGAGACCGAAGGGGCACCGCCGAAGAACAGTTTGCTGGTTCAGATTGGCGAACTCATCAAGGTCGGTGATGTGTGGAAGTTGACTCAAATCCCGCTGCCGATTGAAGGGAATCAAGTTCAGCTTGCCGCTGGCGTGTTGATGCAGCCGAGTCAGTCTGCGGCTGCAGATTCAACAGCATCAACGAATCCCGGCGGGGCCAGCGATCCGCGTGCGACAGAACTCGTCAAGAAGCTGCAAGAACTCGACACGAAGGCACCGGGAGTTGATGCGGTTCCGGCAGATTTTGTCCGATTTAACTCGTTACGTGCGGCGCTGCTCAAGCAGATCATCAATGTGACGAAAGGGGCCGAGCAGGAAAATTGGATCAAGCAGTTGATCGACGGCCTAGCTTCTGCCGTGCAAACGGGCGCATACGAAGACGGGTTGCGCGAACTCAAGCAACTTGAAGCACAACTCAAACAACAGGCGAAGACGAACACGTCGCTGGTTGCGTATGTCACCTACCGCCGCATGTTGGCGGAGTATGCGGTCGCGGTACAACAAGCGAAGACGAACGCTCAACAAGCGAAGACTCAGGAGGATTGGATCAAAGACTTGATGACTTTCGTGCAGACGTATCCGAAGTCAGATGACACGCCTGACGTGATGATGCAGTTGGCGACTGGTTTGGAATTCGCAGGCAAGGTCGTCGACGCCCGCAAGTGGTTTACGGAGTTGGCTGAGAATTTTCCGAAGACGAACTCCGGGAAAAAAGCGGCGGGAGCACTCGCTCGTCTGGACGTCAAAGGGAGTCCGCTGCCACTGGCGTTTGCCGGCCTGGAAGGTGGCAAGGTTGATATCAAGAACTATCGTGGTAAGGCTGTGCTCGTCGTCTTTTGGGCGACGTGGTGCAAGCCCTGTGCTCAAGACCTGCCACAACTGCGAGCGATGTATCAGCAGTACCGCAATCAGGGTTTCGAGGTCATCGGCGTGAACCTCGACAATCAACCAAACGGCGTGAAGCAATACATGCAGCAAAATGGAATGACCTGGCCGCAAATCTTTGAAGCAGGTGGTTTGGAAAGTCCGCCGAGCCATGCGTTCGGAGTCATCTCGCTGCCGACGATGTTCTTGACGAATAAAGAAGGGCTCGTTCACAGTCGGCCGGCGTCGATGGACGACGTGAAGAGCGCGTTGCCGGAATTGTTGGGCTTGAAGAAGCCGATGGCAGCGGCAGCGGCGAATACAACGACGGGAAATTGATTGAGCCTGTTTCGCTCACCGCCAAGACGTGGGGCACGCTTCCGCGTGCCCGGTAACGGGCACGTTGAAAACTCGCTCCACGGAAGAGTCACATCCACGGCGTGCCAACATGCTTCCCAACTCCGAACAAACGCAGCAGTTGTTGAACGCCGCTCGCGGCGGCGATTCGGCGGCAGTGAATGATTTGTTGGAGAGGCACCGCGACTCACTCCGTCGGATGGTGCAAGCTCGATTGGACAAAGCGATTGCTCAACGAGTCGATGCGAGTGACATCGTTCAAGATGTGTTGCTGGAGGCCCATGGACGGCTGGCCGAGTTCATTACCTCCGGTGCGATGCCGTTTCATTTGTGGCTGCGGCATCTGGCGAAGGATCGCATGATCGACGTGCATCGTCGGCATCGAGCTCAAAGACGCAGTGTTTCGCGCGAGCAACACGCTTCGCAGCCTGCCGACGTTTCTTCAGTGTTCGACTTGTTTGCACAGATCAGCGATCAAGAACTCACACCGGCAGCAGCGTCGATTCGCAAAGAGATTGAGCAACGATTTCTCTTGGCGCTGGATGAACTCGACGAGGCTGATCGCGAGATTCTGTTGATGCGGCATTGCGAACATCTCGGTAACAGCGACGTTGCCGAATTGCTCGGTTTGTCGCAACCGGCGGCTGGCATGAGATACCTGCGGGCTCTGCGACGACTGCGGTTGGTCCTCGGCATGGACAATCCGGCGAGCGGTGGATGAGTTTCGTGGGCTGGTTTTCAACCTGCCCGGTGGAATGCGAAATGGCAGGTTGAAAACCTGCCCCACGAACGACGAACTTGGAAGCATCAGTCATGCCTGATACGATCTCTGGCCGATCTCAGGATCTGAGGTTTGAGTCTCTCGCGACAGGAAGGTTTCACTGATGCTGACGCTTCTCGGACAATCAGACGATCAACGGTTTTGTGATGGAATGTCTCGCCGCAACTTCTTGCGGATCGGTGGACTGGGCTGGGGTGGCTTGTCACTGGCTCAATTGCTGGCTTCAGATGCGCGGGCCGAGTCTGCTACGAAGAAGCCGAAGTCGGTCATCATGATCTACTTGGTTGGTGGACCTCCGCATCAAGACCTTTTTGATTTGAAGCCGCTCGCACCGTCCGAAATAGCCGGTCCGTGGAAACCGATCGCAACGAACGTTCCCGGCATCGAGATTTGCGAACTGCTACCGCAGATGGCGGCGATGATGGACCAGTTCGTGCCGATTCGGTCGCTCGTGGGTGCTCAGGCTGACCACGATGCGACTCAATGCTTCACCGGCCGACCGCCACGCGGTGCCGGGGTGCCGACCGGAGGTTGGCCGCAGTTCGGTTCGGCAGTCTCGAAGGTCAAAGGGGCCGTTGATCCTGCTACGCCGCCGTATGTCAGCTTGTGTTACACCTGCACTCACGGGCCGTACAACGAGCCGGGGCCGGGATTCTTGGGAGTCGGTCAGTCGGGCTTCCGTCCACTCGGGCAGACGCGCGATGACATGGTGCTCAACGGCGTGACACCGGAGCGGCTCGGCGATCGTAAGTCGCTATTGGCGAGCGTGGATCGCTTCCGTCGCTCGGCTGATGCGAAGGGAATGATGGATGGGCTCGATATCTTCACGCAGCAAGCGATGGATTTGCTGACGTCGTCTCGCTTGGCGGAAGCACTCGATCTTTCGAAGGAAGATTCGCGCATCGTTGCTCGATACGGCGTCGGTAATACGAAAATCATGATTGACGGCAACGGTGCGCCGCGAGTCCCACAAAGCCTGTTGATGGCTCGGCGGCTGATCGAGGCGGGGGTGCGAGTCGTCACGCTCAACTACAGCAAGTGGGACTGGCACGGCGGGCTCAATGCCGAGGGCCGGGCCAACAACTCGATCTTCCTCCGCGAGGCCGAAGATTTTCCAATCTTCGACAACGCGGTCGCGACACTGGTGGATGATCTGAAAGTGCGCGGGTTGCTCGATGACACGCTGATCTTGGTGTGGGGTGAGTTCGGTCGCACGCCGGTGATCAGCAAGCAAGTCGGCCGCGATCACTGGCCACGACTCGCCTGCGCGTTGCTCGCTGGCGGTGGGATCAAGGCGGGACAAGTCATCGGCTCATCCGACAAGATCGCCGGTGAGGCGGTTGATCGGCCGGTCACGTTCCCAGAAGTCTTCGCCACGCTGTATCAGCACCTCGGCATCGACGGTGCGAACACCACGATTCAGGATCATCAGGGCCGTCCGCAATACCTGGTCGATGCGGACGTGAAGCCGATTCATGAGTTAATTTGATTGTTTAACCACGCCGCAGGTACGCGCGTCGCGATGTGGTATCACGACATTCGTTGAGAACGCGCGCGCGCCTGCGGCTTGCGGTTAAACGACTCTTCGTCAACCATGCTGACAACATGTCCGAAGACCGCGACGAATTATTGTTTGCTCTGCTCGAACGGCTAATCGCGTTGTCGCGTGATGGGCGAATGCCAGACTTTGCGGCCGTGACTCGCGAGCATCCGGAACTCGAAACCGAGCTGCGTGAGTTGTGGGCCACCGCGATGATCGCCGAGGACTTCGGCAGTGTTACCCGTCGTTCAGGCGGCTCGCCTGAGTCTCTTCCAGATGAGGAAGAAGAGGGGCACACGCGGGTCGCATATGCCACGGCGCGTCGCGTCGGTGATTTCGAGCTGCACGAAGAGCTCGGTCGTGGCGGCATGGGCGTCGTCTACCGCGCCACGCAAATCAGCCTGAATCGCCCTGTCGCGTTGAAGATGATCTTGCCGGGCCGTCTCGCATCGGCAACGGACTTGTCTCGCTTTCGAGCGGAAGCCGAAGCCGCCGCGAAGCTCAAGCATCCGCATGTGGTTTCGGTGTATGAAGTCGGCGAACTCGACGGGCAGCCGTTCTTCATCATGCCGCTGATCGAAGGAACCACGCTGGCGAAGCGGCTGACTGACGGCCCGCTGCCAGCACGCGAAGCGGCCGAATTGCTGGTCCCGATTTGTCGAGCGGTCGCCGCCGCACATCGACACGGCGTCCTGCATCGCGACCTCAAGCCATCGAACATTTTGATCGACCTCGAAGGCCGCCCGTATGTGACCGACTTCGGACTCGCGAAACGCCTCGTGGGGCACGTTTCCAACGTGCCTGAACTGAAGCACGTTGAAAATGTGCTCCACGGCGAACAACTCACTCAACTCACCGCGAGCGGTGCGGTACTCGGTACGCCGAGCTACATGGCTCCCGAACAAGCCGCCGGCCAGCGCGGTGAAGTCGGCCCAACCAGCGATGTCTACAGCCTCGGAGCAATCCTGTTCGCGATGCTCACCGGTCGGCCACCTTTTCAAGCGGCCTCACCGGTGGACACAATCTTGCAGGTGCTTGAGCAAGACCCGATCCCACCGCGCGTCTTGAATCCGAGCGCCGATCCCGACCTCGAACTCATCGCGCTGAAGTGTCTGCAAAAGCCGAGCGACCTGCGCTACCCAACCGCCGATGCGCTGGCCGACGATCTGCAAGCGTTCTTGGATCACGAGCCAATCTCCGCGCGGTCGGGTCACTTCTCGCAAATCCTCAGCCGAGCGTTTCGAGAAACGCATCACGCGGTCGTCTTGCAGAACTGGGGTTTGCTCTGGATGTGGCACGCTGCCGTCATCTTCGCGATGAGCATGCTGACCAACGTACTGCTGCTCTGCGATGTAAAATCGCGGTGGGTTTATCCCGGCTTGTGGGTCGTGCTGCTGGGCATCTGGGCCGCGTGTTTTTGGAGCCTGCGCCGCCGGGCTGGCCCGATCACTTTCGTCGAACGCCAAATTGCTCACACCTGGGCCGGCAGCATGATCGCCAGCACCGGCCTCTACGTCGTCGAATGGACGTTGGGTTTGGACGTGCTGTCACTCTCACCGGTGTTGGGGCTCATCAGCGGCATGGTCTTCTTGGTCAAAGCTGCAATCTTGTCCGGCCGATTCTACATCCAGGCAGTTGCCATGTTTCTGACGGGCATCGTGATGGCACTGATGCCGTTGTGGCCGATTCCCGATCTACGGATCACCCTTTTCGGCATTGTCTCCGGATTAAGCTTCTTCCTTCCGGGCCTCAAATATCACAGACAACGTCAAATTTCAGACGACCGTGACATGAAATACACGACCAATGCAGATCACGTCACCGCATGAGAACACTCAATCGAACATCACCAACTTGAACGCCAACGCCCACACGTCCGAATTGAAAATCCGAGCTACAGAAAGAGCGCCGGCTGCGGTGAGTCGGCATGACTCTCCGAACGAACCGATCATGCGGCGGCGCGATCTGCCGACTTTTTGTGTTGTCTGGAGCAAGCTGTCGCGACTCGCAGGGGACGGCAGAAATCGCCGCAATCAGCTTGACGCTAGCCGCGATCGGGTCGATGGTATCCCAAACTGCTGAATGCGGAATTTTGGGATCGCGTTCTCGGACAAGAGGCCAGCCAACGACATCGCCGCGCGGATGCGGCAAGGAGACACTCATGGCGTGGAACATTGGTGGAAGCGTTTCGCGACGTACTGGTCGCGGATGGGTGCTGCGGCTCGCGGTCGCGGGAACCGTATCGACAATGGCGGCTGGCTGGATGATGTCGCCGGTGACGGCTGGCCCGCTGCCAGAACTCGAAGCGCGAAACAAAGTCGAAAAACAACTCGCGTTCGGTGAGTTCGCGGCCGCAATGGAAACCGCTCAAGGCGCGGGCAATGCACGTGATCGAGCACAGCTCTTTCAGATGATTGCTGACGCGCAATTCAAAGCGGGTGACGTCGCCGCCTCACGCGGAACGACGCGGCGTATTGATCAGCCCGCAGAACGCACTCAGGCGCAAGGCCAGCAGTCGCGACAGCAATCAATGCTCGGCGGCGGTGTGTTCGCGGACTTCGCTTCGTTAATCCGCTTGATCACCGAAGAAACCACTGGCCCTTGGAAAGAGGCGGACGGTGACGGTGGAACGATCACCGAATACCAAAACGGTGTCGCCGTCAGTCCAAATGGCTTGCTCACGTCGCTCAAAAAAGAAGAACACACCGGTCGGCTGAAAGCGCTGGGCGTCAACGCTCGTAAGGCGGACTTGAACGCTGATGTGGCGAAGCGATCGGACTTGCGGCTGATCTCGCTGACACGGCTCGAGCACGAAGCGGCGAAGCGTTTGACCGAAGGCCGTTCTGTTGTTGAGACTATGAAGAACCTCGCTGGACTGACGCAGATCAAGGTCGTCGTGGTCGACCCCGAAACTCATGACGTGTTGATCGGTGGCACCGCCGAAGCGTGGAAGTATGACACTAACGGGAACCCCGTCGGCGTTGAGAGCGGACGTCCGATGTTGCAACTCGATGACTTGGTCACCGTGTTGCGGACCTTCTCGAATGACGGCCAGCAGAATTTCGGTTGCTCGTTCAATCCTCGCCAAGAAGGACTGAAGCAACTGCAAACTTACGTGGAGCAATCGCAAGCTCGTGGCCCGCTCCCCGCCGGTGCGGCGGTCAAGAATTGGGTCAATCAACTGCAAAGCAAACTCGGCCCGCAGGACATTGAATTGTGGGGCGTGCCGCGCGATTCGCGCGTCGCACGCGTCGTTACGGAAGCGGACTATCGCCTCAAGATGATCGGCATCGGCAAGCTCGAAGGTGGCTCAAATGTGCCGAGCATCTTTGAGTTAATGACCGTCGAAGAGCAGAAGTCGGCGAAGCTCGACGCGCTCCGCTGGTGGCTGACGATGAAGTACGACGCCGTGTTGCACAGCCCGGATCACAACGTCTTTGAGATTCAAGGCCCGTCAGTGCAGTGCTTGTCGGAGAACCAATACCTCACCGAAAAGGGTGAGCGAGTCGGGACCGGCAAAGCCGACGCGACGAATCGCACGTTCGCCGAAAACTTCACGAAGCATTACACGGAACTCGCTCGACACGATGTCGCGTTTGCCGATCTGCAAAACGTCTTCGACCTCGCACTCGTGGCCGCGTTGCTGAAGAACGAAGGGGCCGCCGCACGAGTTGGCTGGGATCAAGGCTCGTTCGCCGCAAACGGCATGTATCAGCCTGCGACGTATGCCGCTCCGCAAGAAGTCGAATCAGTGGCGAATCACCGTGTCTTCCGTGGCAAAGACATCGTCGTGCAAGTGGCCGGCGGTGTGCGTGGTGACCTGATGACAGTCGTCAAAGACCCGAACGTGATGAAATCGTCCGACGCGCTCAAGCCGATGACCGCTCGCGCCAAAGCGACCGATCTGACGCAAGGCCGTTGGTGGTGGGACGCGAAATAAGTTTCGCAATTTTGTTTTCGACAACGTTGAAAGCACGCGAGGCACCAGCAATGGTGCCTCTTTCGTTTCGTAGCGCAGGCGGCCCGCCTGCTCCGGGCAAAGGGAATCAATCACAGGCAAACTACCTGGAACACGTTACTCAAACTGCTCAGTTTCTGAGGGGAAGATTCACCGCTAAGACGCAAAGAATGCGAAGGGCTACAAAGAAATCAGGACGATGGCCATTTCCAAAGTTTTCGCACCAATAATCATAAGAGCTAACTTCTTGGTATTCCTTCGCGTTCTTTGCGCCTTTGCGGTGAAAGCGGCTCCCGTTGAATTCGTTACTCGACTTCGTTCTCAACATTCGGGTCGTCAGTTTCAAAGTCTGTCGGATCGCAGAAGCAATCGAATCCCATCCACAACGAGCGTGCATAGCGGAACCAAAACAACGGCCAGAGCAAACAATACAGCCCCAGCGGAATCGCGACCCATTCTTTGGGAACATCGAACCCAAAGACCGAGATCATGTAGGTCGCCGTCGTGATCGCTGCCGTCTGGCCGTAGTTGAAGTAGGTCGAACCCAAGAAGTAACCCGGCGAGCGTTCATACTTCAGATTGCAATGCGAGCAGCGCTCGTGCATCCGAAACCAGCCGACAAACAACGGCCCTTCGCCACAACGCGGGCAATTCAAGCGAAGTGCTCGGCCCCACAAAGTTCCAAACGCCCGTTCGGTCATGATACTGCTTTCGTAGAACGGTTTTCCAAACCGTTCCGTTCATCGACGCGGTTGATGAGCACGGTTTGAAAAACCGTGCTACGAGGAGACCGCTTGAAACTGCTTGTCCCATCGTTGCGGAGAAATCGGGATCGCCGTGCGAAGCTCCTGTGCAAACAGTGACACGCGAAGTTCTTCCAGCATCCACCGACACGTCAGCAGTTCGGGATCGTATCGCCCGGTTTGTCGAGCGGCATCGAGTCGTTCCGTCAGCTTGCGCCAGCGCGGAGCAACGTCGATCGCCGCACGTTGATCGCGCGCTTGTCCGGCAGCGGTGAGCTTCTTGATCCGTAGCGTGACCGCTTGAAAGTAACGCGAGCATTGCTGCAACCAGTCCCACGGAGTTGTGACTAAGAAGCCTGCTTCGGTCAGTCGCGCGAGTTGATCGCGGCAATCGACGATCGCTGTTTGAGCGAACGGCAATCGGCAAGCATCAATCGCTCGACGGGCCTCTGTGTAAGACGTGATCAGCGGGCCGATCAGTTCGATGATCTCTTGCACGGCGGGCGGAATGCGGAGCTTCGCTACGCGGACTCGCTCCTGAAATTGAATCTTTGTGCGTGGCAACGGAATGGTCGCGGTCGCAAAGAACGCGCGCTCGGCAATCAGTTCGGCGAGCTGCTGCGGCAGCTTCCCTTTGTCGGGCAACGTCGCGGTCAGCAGTTGCCAACGGCTGATCTCCGGCAAGTGTTGCACTTGCTTCTTCAACTCTTTGGATGCCGTAATCACGAAGAGACGACGCAATCCCAGACGTGTGTCGAACGCCGCTCGCTCAGCCGAATCCGCCAACCGGAGCGACACGTTTTCACCGCGATCAACCAGCGAAGGAAAGCCTTTCAAACGCAGCCCCCCATGTTGCAAATCGACTGACTCTGGCAAGACGTCGAAGTCCCAATCGGTCAGCCCGTCGCGGTTCCACATCGAGTGATCGATCGCTGAGAAACTCGCGGACGCTGTCGCACCGAGCTTGCTTCGCAGTTCATCCACGTCACGTCCGACGGCAAGCTGTTTTCCCTGAGCACCGACCACCTTGATGTTGATTCGCAGATGCGTCGGCAAGTCCTCTTCGCGAAAGTCTTCTGCGGTGACTCGCTGCCCACTGAGCTTGCTCAAGATTGCGGCCATCGCGTCGGTGACGTTTCCTTCGCCGAACTTGAGATGCTTGAGTACTTCTTTTGTCGTGTCTGGAACCGGCACGAACATCCGCCGCAGTTCCTTCGGCAGTGACTTGATCAACGCTGTGATTTTTTGCTCGATCAATCCTGGCACGAGCCAGCCGAGTCGCCGCGAATCGAGTTGATTCAAACCTTCTTGCGGCACCGAGATCGTGATCCCGTCATCCGACTCACCGGGGTTGAGCTTGTACTGCAACGGCACTCGCAGATGTTGCAGCTTCAGTTCGCTCGGAAAATCGTCCGTTGTCACTGCGTCGCTAACTGGGTTGAGCAGATCGTCTCGCGAGAAGAACAGCGATCGCTCATTCGCCGTGAGATTTGGACGATCGAAGCTGGCTTTCACCCCACCAAGCTTGCCTTGGTGGTCACCGGGCTTCTGCACTACGCCAGAAGTCATCAGCGGAAGATGGCTCGCAGTTCCGAGATCCGTAGTGCCAAGGCCCTTTTCCACCGAGGCAAGCTCGGTGGGGTTTGTGTTGCCGCGAGGCGGTGATTTCGGGCCGCGATCCTTCAGCCACTTCATCAGACTCACGCCATCGACGACATCCGCCGACAAGCGCTTGTCATAAAACTCGAACTGAGCGTCCTCACCTTTCAAGAAGTCTGCGCGGCGCGACTTCACTCGCAGCTCTTCAAGTTCCGCGATCAACGCACAGTTGTGCTTGAAGAACTCTGCGTGACAGTCAAAGTCCGCTTCGACAAGCCCATTCTTGATGAGCAGTTCGCGCGACAGCGTCGGATTGATGCGACCCAACCGCACCTTTCGTCGAGGCACGATCGTCAGCCCGAACAGCAAGACTTTTTCATATGCGGCTGCCGAACCACCGTCGCGATCCCAATGCGGCTCGCTTTGCGTGCGCGTCACGAGATGTCCGGCCAATGCTTCGATCCACGCCGGATCAATGCGAGCGACCGTCCGCAGATATTGCTTGCTCGTCTCGACCACTTCCGCCGCGACGACCCACTTCGGTTTTTTGGTAAACGTGCCGGAACCGGGCCAGACAACTCCCTTCAATCCGCCGCCGGTCAAATACTCAGACGTCTCACCGCTGCGTTGAGCGATGCTGGAAAGAAACCCGGCGAGCAACGCTCGATGAATCGCGTCGCTATTCAAATCACTCTTCGGCGAACCGGAGGAGGTAGGCTCAATGACTACCGCATTTGTAGGACGGGCACTCTTGCCCGTCTTCGTCGCGGCGACGGGCAAGAGTGCCCGTCCTACATCTGGCGATTCACCGGATTCTTGGGTTTCCTGCCAAACTCTTTTCCCCGATTTCAACCCACACTCTTGAGCCAGCTCCTGCAACTGCCGATGCAGGTCCGCCCATTCGCGCAGCCGGTTGAAGTTCAAAAAGTTTTGTAGGCACGCTTTGCGAACTTGTCCCTTCGACAGCGTCTCCTTGAGGTGATGAAAAAAGTCCCACACTTTCAAATAGCTGAGGAAGTCCGAGTCGGCATGTTGAAACGGCTTGTGCTTTTCGTCCGCTTGCTGCTGCTTGTCGATCGGACGATCGCGCGGGTCTTGAGCTTCTAGCGCCGCTGCGATGATCAAGATGTCGTTCAGACACGCCTCGTCGTGCCCCGCCAAAATGATGCGAGCGATGCGCGGATCAACCGGCAACTTCGCGAGCTTGCAGCCGAGTTCCGACAACTCGTTGCGTTCATTCACGGCACCGAGTTCGAACAGCGTCTTGTAACCATCGCGAATCGCCGTCGGCTTCGGCGGTTCGAGAAACGGAAACTCTTCGATCGGGCCGAGGCTCAACGATTGCGTTTGCAGAATGACCGACGCGAGGTTTGTTCGCAGAATTTCCGGCGGCGTGAATCGCTCGCGAGCCGCGTAATCCTGCTCGCTGAATAGCCGAATGCAAACACCCGCCCCGATACGCCCGCAGCGCCCTTTGCGTTGATCGGCGGACGCTTGCGAGACCGCTTCGATCGGCAGTCGCTGCATCTTGCTGCGCGGCGAATACCGACTGATGCGTGCCGTGCCAGTGTCGATCACCGCTCGAATACGCGGCACCGTTAGCGAGGACTCGGCCACGTTCGTCGCGATGACGATTCGCCGTGAACTGCCGCGCGGCTCAAAGACACGCTGCTGTTCCTGCAACGAAAGCCGCGCGTACAACGGCAAGAGCTCAACGTCCTTCGTCCAACCGCGCCGAGCCATGTGACCGCGAATCAATTTCGCAGTCTCATGAATGTCCCACTCCGTCGGCTGAAAGATGAGAACATCCCACAAGTCTTCGCTCGCCAGTTCATCCAACGCATCCAAAATCGCACGCTGCGGATCAGCCTCGTTGTCTGCCTCCTGATAGGACGGCTTTCCAAGCCGTCCTATCAAGTTGCTCTCTTCACCGCGATCCGCTCCATCCGGGTCACCTTTACGTCCCACGTCCGTCAACGGTCGCCAACGCACCTCAACTGGATACATCCGCCCGGAGACTTCGATGATCGGAGCCGGACCAGACTTCGAACTTAAATGCTCCGCGAAACGCGCCGCGTCGATTGTCGCCGACGTGATGATCACTCTCAGATCGGGCCGCTTCGGCAGCAGTCGTTTCAAGTTGCCGAGCAAGAAGTCGATGTTGAGACTGCGTTCGTGTGCCTCATCGACAATGATTGTGTCGTACTGTTCGAGAAACCGATCGGTGCGCGTCTCCGCGAGTAACACGCCATCGGTCATTAGCTTGATCAGCGTGTTGGGCTGCGTCGCATCGGTGAAGCGGACTTTGAATCCGACTGTGCCTCCCAACGGCGTCTTCAATTCCTCTGCCACGCGAGCCGCAATCGTCCGAGCCGCAACTCGACGCGGCTGCGTGTGACCGATCGTGCCGACGATTCCGCCTCCCATGGCCAGACAAAGCTTCGGCAACTGTGTCGATTTCCCCGATCCCGTTTCACCGCAAACGATGACCACTTGATGTTGCCGCAGTGCCGCTTCGATCTCGTTTCGTTTGGCAAGAATCGGCAGGTCATCGTCGAACGTAATCGGCGGCACGCTCCTCTGCCGTTGATCACAACGTTCGATCGAGCGCCGGCATTCCTCTTCAAACTTCGCCTGCAGTTTTTCAACCGACTTCTGCGCTTTTTCTGCCTCACGCAATTCACGCAGCATTCGCCGCAGCCGCTGTCGATCACCGAGCATGGCCTCCGTGATGCGACGTTCCATTTCTGCTTGCGACATAGTTCAAAAGATTCCGAAAAGCTGTTTAACCTCAACGGCGTTGCGGTGAAACATCCTGTCCGCCGTCGCAACCAATGTGGTACGACGCTCCGCGTCGTGAATCGCGACGCGGAGCGTCGCGCCACAATGCGCACACACCATCGCCAGCAGTATTGCACTCGACTGCTTCCTATGCCATTTGGTCTCATTTCGACAAGGCACCGAACTCTTCGCGACCTGAGCTTGTGCGAATCTCCCGATCAAGCTGAAATTCCGCCCCAAATGACTCTGCCGCGACTTGAAAGGGACTGTCGTGACTCGCGACGAAATTCAGCAAAGCATTCCACATCGTGACCCGTTCTTGTGGCTCGATGAAATCACCGAACTCACGGACAAGAAAATTCGTGCCAAGAAATTCTTGTCGCCCGACCTGCCGGTCTTTGCCGGGCACTATCCACAGTTCCCCGTATTTCCCGGCGTGCTGCTGCTTGAAGCCGCGATGCAAGCGGGAGCAGTCATGATCTCCAAAGTGGCCGTTCTCGAAGCGGGCAAAGTCCCCGTCGCCACGCGCATCAACAACGTCAAGTTCCGCCGTATGGTTCGCCCCGGAGAAACACTCGACATCACTGTCGAGCTGACCGATCGAGTTGCCGGTGTGTTCTTCATGTCCGCTCAAGTGAAAGTCGAAGACCAAGTCGCCGTTCGCTTGGAATTTGCTTGCGCGTCCGCAGATCGGCCGTAAGACAACCTCGGTCGATGTTCGCTCTTTTGTAGGATGGGCACTCTTGCCTGTCGAAATCAAACGACGGGCAAGAGTGCCCGTCCTACAAGAGCATGTGGTGGTTCTTGAAGAGTATTCACTACCGTCCAGCCCGCAGTTGCTCGACTTCGTCCGACAAATCAGTGGGTGAGTCGGCGGGCTTCGCGGGAGAGTGGCCACCGTTCTCCCAATGCAACGTCGCGGCCATCAGACGGTGATCGGAGCCGTCTCTTTGACCGGTGTGGCTTTCGACGATTCGCCAACGGTGATTCGCCAAGATGTGGTCGATGCGTTGCCACGGCACGTTGGTCGGCCAGTAACGGATCACCCGGCACGGCGCGGTGTATCCGCAGCCCCAAGAGGTCTGTTCAAAAGCGTTCGCGAAGTCGCCGAAGCTGGTGCGATAGATGCTGCTGGAGGTTGGCATGTTGAAGTCGCCGCAGACGATCAGCGGCAGATCATGGCTCGTTTCGGATACGAACTCGCGCGTCTGACGAGCCTCTTCCGCTCGTTCGGCGAGTGCTGTCGTCACGTGTTCGGTACCGGTCCCCGTGAGCACTGCTTTCGGCTTGAGATACACGAGCGATTTGCGGGCGGTCATGAGGTGCAGGTCGGCTACCAGGAACTTGCCGAACGGCGCATCGACTTCAACCATGATCGCTGTGACGCGGTCATAGACATCGCTGTTGCATTGCCCGATGACTTTCAACGGCCACCGCGATCCGATCCACAAACTGCGTACTCTCACCGAATGCCAGTCGGGGTACTGCTCTTTAAGAGCTTGCGGTGGTCGCGACGCTTCTTGCAGCGCGATCACGTCCGGCTTCGCTGTGCGAATTTCACGCAGCAGCAATGCAAAGTCGGGTTGAAAATGTTGCGTGTTCGCGCTGACGACTCGCACGGTTTGAACCGATTGACTGTCAGCCAATTTCGTGTTGTCTGTGACTGTCGCAAACGAACGCCACGGGATGTTGAATCCCACGATCGACCACAGCACGAACAAGGACACTGTCAGATTCACCCAAACGGTTCGCGATCGCAACAGTATGCCAACCAATGTCAGCAACATGCCGGGAATCAACCACGGTGTTCGCGGTAAGAACGTGAGCACCGAACCGAGCCACCATTGTTCTGAGACGTCCCAAATCAAGAACCACAAACTCGCGACGCCAACAATGTTTGCCGCCGTCAGCCAGAGGAGCCAGTTGCGTCGTCTCGTTGTTCGCGATCGTCTCACACCTTGGGCTTCATTCCGCAACTGCGACATCCGAGTCTGGAAGTCGGATGCTGACTCCTGTTGGTGTTGGCTGGACGTGGTGAAGGTGGAAGACATTGTCAGTTGCCGGTAGTTGGTGAACCAATCAGTAAGTCAAACAAACTGAGCAGTTTTGGAGAGCGATCTCAACGCAAAGATGCAAAGAACGCGAAGAGTCGCAAAGAAATGAGGAAGATGATCTTTTG
>JAYUFI010000341.1:0-5875 GCA_043738805.1 Planctomycetaceae bacterium
AGCGAAGTATCGGCCGCGATCGTTTTTACAAACGGCCACGTGATCATCGCATCGCGAACGGTCTGCTTGCTGAGATCGAACAGGTTCTCGACCATCAACAACTGATTGAACGAGAACGATCCCGTCGCCTGCGTCGCAAATAACAGCATCCGCAGTTCTTGTTCGGTGTGAGCAACCTCGTGATGGTCCGCTTCCATCCGCAGCAGTTTGAGGATCAAATCACAACCAGCATTCACCGCGATCATCGGAACGTAAAACATCCGATAACACCACGCCATCGGCACCGCGACCGCCAACGTCGCTTGCTCCGCGCGACGGATCGCCAGAATTTTCGGAGCCTGCTCGCCGATCAGGATGTGCAGAAACGTGATCAGGCAAAACGAAATAATCGCCGACACGACGTGACTGGCATACGACGAAATCCAACCGGGACGACCGATGATCCCTTCGAGAATGTGAGCAAACGCCGGCTCGCCCACCCAACCCAAGCCCAAGCTGGCGATCGTGATGCCCAACTGCGTCGCCGAAAGATACTCGTCCAACTCACCCAGCATTCCGCGAGCGATCTTCGCCCGGCGATCTCCGTTGCGAGCCAGTTCCTCGATCCGCGTCGTCCGAACTTTGACCAATGCAAACTCGGCCAACACAAAGAAACCGTTGAGCAACAACAGCACAAACGCAAGAAACAAAGAGAGGCCCGTGGTCACATCCATAATGGGCAGACTGTAAACCAGCACGTCACACAGCGGCCAGCGAGTCGGTAGCGCCGCCAAACGTCGCCCTGATGCTCCGTAAACAGTCGGCGGCTTCACTGATCTTACTCAAACTGTGTGGTTTCAGCCCACGGAACACACGGAAAGACACGAAACAAGCAGAAGAGTTAGGCCGATCTGTGTCGCCATCTCAACTCGCAGAAATCGACAACGCTAACCGCCAGATACTTCCGTGTTTTTCCGTGTGTTCCGTGGGCAAAATCAAAAACCGCTCAGTTTGAGCTTGTGAGACGCCCGACTCGTCATGGTCCTCGTGACGGCGACGCATCCGCAGCGCGGTCGGACTATTTCTTTGCCTTGGACTTCGTCGTCGACTTGTTCTTCGGCTTGATGTCTTGGTCCGATTCGGTTTCGGAACTGCGGCTCGCTTGATCGGGCCACCACAGCGTGGCGTCGATGCGATGTTGTCCACCCGGCTTGACGGTCAACGGTTTTTCGAGGTTCAACGAGCCGCGCCGCTTGAAAACGAAGAGATGCTTTCCAGCCGGGACGATCAGCGAAAAGCTTTCCGATTTCTGGACAATCTCCGACTCATCGTCGATCAGCATCTTCGCTCCGTCGCGTTCATTCAGCGGCCAGCGAATTGTCACTTTGCCCGGCTTGGCTTCTTTCGGTTTGAACAACGACGGTCCTGCGACAACGGCAATGACGACAAACACCGCGACCGCCAACACACTGACTAACCACTGCAATCGCTTGGTCAGATTTGCTGGCGACGACGAACGCCTCGGAGAGGCCGTGGCACTCGATGGCGAAGTCGTAGGGGCACTAACATCAACGTCCGAGAGCGCCGCAAAGAGGTCAGCTTCAATCGACTCCGTATCGGGAACGGCTTGAGCAACTGGTGCAACGAGCTGAGTCGCAACTGGAGCGACGGGCCGAGCAACCGGAGGAGCAATCACAGTTGCGACGGGAACCGCTGGCTTCGATGCCGAGAGCCGAATTTGCAATTCCGCGTCGTACTGTGCCTTCGCCTCGACGTTCAACAAACATCGCCGAGCACCGGCAACTTCGTTGAGCAATTTCTGCGATTCTTTGATGAACTGCCCACCGGCCAAGTCTTGCAGATACAGCATCCGCTGATTGGCTGCCGCATCAATGACCTCTCGATCGGATTCAAACTGCTCGATTCCAAGCAGCCGGTAGTGTGTCGGCGGCTGATGCGCCGGTGGGATACCCAACCATTTGTGATACGGGTCAAAGGACTCTGCCATGCTTGCTCAAGATGTCTGCGGAACGACTCGGGGAAATAACCGTGAGAAGCATCCGAAGTCAGGACAACATTGCAAGCCTCAAGGACGGAGGACGCAGGACACCACTCTAAAACAAAATCGTAGCCCGGTTTTCCAATCCGGTCGAAGTGAAGCACCCGGTTTGAAAAACCGGGCTACAAAAATATGGAGTTGTTCTTGGACAAGCCCTTAGTGCTTTGTCACGGCCAATGTTTCGGGTGGCTGGGGTCGAGCGAAGTGAGCCCCCAGCCTGGGTTTCGCTGGGGCTCGCGTTGCTTGACCCCAGCCACTCAACCCGAAATCCAAGAAGTGACAAAGCACTAGCTTTGCAGAATCGTGGTGATCGCGGTGGACAGGGCGTAGTTCTCGTTGATTTCACCTGGATCGGCACCTGGCAGCGTGTCGTTGCCAAGTCCTCCTGCGAGTGTGTCCGTATCAGGACCGCCGTTGACGATGTCGTCGCCGTCACCGCCGAGAACGATGTCGTGACCAACGTTGCCGAAGAGGCGATCGTTTCCGTCTTCGCCGCAGACAATGTCGTCGCCGAGATCGCCCGTGATGGTGTCGTCGCCGTCACCGCCACCGAGCAGATCGTTGTCGTCGCCACCGGAAATCGAATCGTTGCCGTCATTGCCCAAGATGGTATCTGTGCCACCATCGCCGGTCATCGTGTCGTTGCCGTCACCACCTCGAAGACTATCGTTGCCCGCTTGGCCGTTGATGAGATCATCGCCCGCTCCACCATCGACGGTGTCGTTTCCGGCACCGCCCGCGATGGCATCTGCCCCCAGACCGCCAGTGATGGAATCGTTGCCGTCGGTTCCGTTCATCGCATCATCGCCCGCACCGCCCGACATCGTGTCATTTCCTTCGTTGCCGGACATGGTGTCGTTGCCGTCTTGCCCCAGCAGGCTATCGTCGTCGAGGCCACCGAAGAGCACGTCATTTCCTTCGCTCCCATCGACGGTGTCATTTCCGGCCGCTCCGTTGAGCACATCGTTGCCGAGGCCACCAACGAGACTGTCGTTACCAGCACCTCCGTTGATCGAATCATTCCCCGCATCACCGACCAGCACGTCGTCACCGCTGCTGCCGAGGATCGTGTCGCTGCCATCGCCACCGTTGACGTTGAGTTTCGATGTTCCCACCGCGCTGTTATTCGCTGCGATGGAGTCGTCACCGCTGCCACCATTCACAACCACCAAGTGCCCCGGCGTCTTATCAATCGCATTGACTGTCACGACATCGTTACCACCCAGTCCGTTGATCTCGATGGTCGCCGCCGAACTGATGACCGTTACGAACGACGAGCCACTCGTCACCGTCAATTGATTCAAGTTGTTTTGGCCGACGGTAATCGTGTCAACGGCTGCCGAGCCGTTGTATTGCATCAGATCCTTGCCTGTCGGACCGCCATCGAACGTATCGATACCGCCGCTGGCACTCGTCACGAGCACATCGTCACCATTGCCACCGTTGAGCGAGTCTTTGCCGACTTGACCATCGAGCGTGTCATTGTCCCCTTCACCGGCTAACAAGTCGTTGCCGGCTCCGCCTAAGACGCTGTCGTTACCATCACCAGCGAAGACCGAGTCGTTGCCAGCGTTGCCGTTGATCGTGTCGTTGCCGAACGCACCGGGGAACGGATCGTCGCCATAGACGAGGTCGTTTCCATCGCCACCACTGACGATGTCATTGCCGTCGCCACCTTCGACAGTGTCGTCTTGATTGCCGCCAGTGACCGTGTCAGAACCGTTGTTTCCTTGGACGGAATCTTTACCGACACCACCATTGACGTTGTCGTTGCCATTGCCGCCGATGCAGGTATCGTTGCCCGAACTACCCAAGACCGTGTCGTTGCCCGTGATGGCAAAGAATTCATCGTCGCCACGCAGCAGATCATTGCCTGAGCCGCCGTTGACCAGATCGTTGCCAGCCATTCCTTGGACGGTGTCGTTGCCGCTGTCACCACTCAGACTGTCATTGCCAGCTCCGCCGTCCACGAAATCATTGCCGCTACCGGCCAGGACCGAGTCATCACCGTTGCCGCCAAGAATCGAATCGTTCTGGCCATCACCACTCAGCAGGTCGTTCCCATCACCGCCACGAACAGTATCGTTGCCTTGGCCTGCGAAAATGGTGTCGTTACCCGCTCCACTGAATCCTGGCGTGTCGCCGTCAATGAAGTCCGCTCCGTCTCCACCAGTGATCGAGTCGCTTCCCGCACCGCCATCAATCGTGTCGAGACCGTTGTCTCCGCTGATGGTGTCGTTGCCGAGTCCGCCGTCGATGTCGTCATTGCCATCGTTGCCGATGATTGAATCATTGCCGCCACCGCCACTGAGCGTGTCGTTGCCGTCACCGCCGTCGATTACGTTCGCTCCCGAACCGCCTGTGATGATGTCGTTGCCATGATCACCGAGCAGCGTGTCGTTGAGATTAAACGACCCGGTGATGGTGTCGTCGCCTTGCTTGCCATTCACGGTGATGGCCAAGTTCGCTTTGAAGCGCGTGGCCGAGACTCCGCTGAGATCAATCGTGTTCGGGCCATCGCCACCTTCCACCACGATCGACGAAACGGCTGACGTCTGGATCGTTCCCAAAGAAGTGACTGGTGTGCCGTTCGCGAGCACCTGCACCAAATTGAGATTGAATGGGTTCGATCGAACCGTGATGTCGTCACTGCCGTCTGATGCCACCGACAGTTGGCCGTTGATGAAAAACGACGTGACCGACAGCAGCGAGCGATCTTCCAACACTTCGACCGGTTCATTTCGCGCCGCAGTACGGCGACGATCGGTTACCGTGGGAGCACAAGCGCGGCGAATGGCTTCGAGCCAAGATGTCCATTGCATAGTGACCGATCCTTGGTCGTCTGGAACTATCGTGTTCGGGGTCTCGCGATTGAAGTTGAGCGTCATTTCACGGTGCCAGCGATGAAAACTCGCTGCCCAAAATTTCCACCCAACGCCAAAGCGCGGTTCGACTGCCAGTCTTTATCGACCTCGTACAACCGCTTCCCGCGACATTACTGGTATTCCAGGAAAATACTCCGCAGCTTACCCGCCTTGTGTCGTTCCCCCGATTCGTAGGTCAGGCTTTCCTGTCTGACCGGAACCCTCCAATCAAACGTCAACCACACATCACGTCAACACTTGCCTTCATTTTTACTCCCGATTCTTTGCCTGCCCTAAGAACTTGTCCAAGAACAACCCCGTGTTTTCGTAGCCCGGTTTTCCAAACCGGGGCGTCACTGCGACCGGTTTGGAAAACCGGTCTACGGTGAGTTCTCCGCTGTGTTCAAACTTCGTTGTTCAAATTAGTGTTCCTGAAGTGGCTCACGAGTCGGCCACAGCGATCTGATCTTGGTCTCACCGAAACGAAAAATGTCGCTCATTCATCCTGCGTTGATTTATGCCGCTGGCTTCGTGGTGATTCCGGTCATCTTACATTTCTTGTTGCGTGCGAAGCCGAAGAAGTTGGTCTTCCCGGCGCTGCGGCTGATCTTGATGCGGCGTCGGCAGAACGTACGGCGGATGCGGCTAAGACACGTGTGGTTGTTGCTGCTGAGAATTCTGGTCATTCTCGGATTGGTGCTGGCGGTAACTCGGCCTTCGTTGCCGGAAGCGAGTTACGAATTGAGCACGCGCGAACTGCTGACGTTGGGCGGGATCGTGCTGGTTGCTGCCGGGACTTACGTGGGACTCACGCAGCTTTGGCGGCGAAAGCGGTTGTCGGTGCAGACGTTGGCCTATCGACGGACGATGTTGCGCGGCGGAGTTGGCGGCGGAGTCACGGCATTGATCGCGTTGCTGGTGATCTTGCCGTATGTGAATCGGTTGCGAGCGGAAATCTCTGCGCCCGCTCCGG
>JAYUFI010000342.1:0-5873 GCA_043738805.1 Planctomycetaceae bacterium
CAAGGCTGTCGGTGAACTGCCGCAGGGGGCGTTTGAACTCACCTACCTGGGTTTGTTCTTAAATCCTAAACCAACTGATGCAGGATTGGCCAATTTCAAGGACTGCAAGAACCTGACGGAACTCTTTCTGACTAGCCCGCAGGTGTCGGACGCGGGCCTCGTCCACTTCAAGGACTGCAAGAATCTGGCGGGCCTCAATTTGTCCGGCACCCAAGTGAGCGATGTGGGGCTGGCCTATTTCAAGGATTGCAACGGACTACAAATACTCGGCTTGAACAACACGCAGGTGACGGATGCGGGGCTGGTTCACTTCCAAGGTTGCAAGAAACTTGCACAACTTTTACTGAACGAGACCCAAGTGGGCGATGCGGGATTGGCACACTTCAAGGAGAGCAAGTAACTTCAGATCCTCTTCCTGAATAACACGCAGGTGAGCGATGCGGGGCTGGCACACTTCAAGGGCTGCAATAACCTGCGGCATGTGCTCCTGCGAGCGACGAAGGTGAGCGATGCAGTCCTGGCCCAATTCAAGGATTGCACGAACCTCAATGAAATTGATCTGAACTTCACCCAAGTGAGCGATGCCGGGTTGGAGCAACTCACCAACCACGCGACGCTCGGTTACCTGTCCGTCCAAAAAACGAAAGTCACCGAAGCCGGCGTGAAGAAGCTCTCGGCCGCATTGCCGAGTTGCAAGATCACATGGGACGACGGCGTGATCGAGCCGCGACCCGATGGCGACGACCGTAGCGCCGCCGAGTGGGTGATTTCGATCGGCGGATCGGTCGCTGTGAACGGCCTAGCCGAAACCAAAGATGTCAGCACGCTGCCGAAGGATTCCGTCAAACTAACTCACGTTCTTTTGGGTGAAAATCAAAAGCTGAGCGATGCGGGGCTGGCAAACCTCAAGGACTGCCAGAACCTGACCCATCTCAATTTGGGTATTACGCCTGTGACCGACGCGGGGCTGGCCCACCTTGCGGGACTTCAGAAACTGGACTGGCTCAGCCTGTACAAGACCGGCGTGACCGATGCGGGACTGGCGCACTTGAAGAACTGCAAAAACCTGGCGACCATCGTCCTCGTCTACACGAATGTGACTGCCAAGGGATTGGCGCGGCTCAAGGATTGGGAGAATTTGAAAACAGTCCACCTGACCGGCGTGTCGGTGAGCGATGAGGGGATGGCTCACCTCAAGAACTGCAAGAGCCTGATGCATTTGTACGTGGAGGGGACAGGCACGACCGACGTGGGGCTGGCCCATTTGAAAGAATGTAAGAATCTGGTGGTGCTGCATTGTGAAACCAATCCGGGAATCACCGCTGCGGGGATCGCCGAGATCCAAAAGGCTCTGCCGAAATGCGAGATCCAATGGACCGGCGGCGTGATCAAGCCGAGCAACTCAAACTAAATAAACGTAGCTGAGTCACTCGGTGACTCAGCTACGTTTGTTGCGATCAAAGAAAATTCTTGACGCAATCAACTGAGCGCCTCGCGCAGCAGATTGTTGGTTGGGTACGGATGCCCTTTGTATTGCGTAAAGGCTTCGCCGAAGGTTGCTCCGATTTGCGAGCCCCGGGAGGCGCTCCAGCGGCGACAGCTTTCGAGGTACTCGTCGATGCCGTGCTGTTTCAGGAGCCAGTTTCTCTGGCTAGCGTGGCAGGCGAGCATCTTCAGCTTTAGATCAAACGTCGTCGAGATATCGAGGATGAACTCAGGCTCGATCGGACGGCCGAACCAGTCGGACGCTTCGATCGCGTCCACGAAATACAGGTGCGGAATGTGGTCGGTTGCGGGTGCGGGTTCCCACTGGCGAGTTGCATAGTTCGGGACGCTGGCATTGAAGCAGGCGTCGCGAAGCAACTTGCAAGTGATCTCGTGATCTGACATGTAGTCGACCGGTGGAGCGGTCAAGACGATGTCGGGGCGGACTCGGCGCAGTACTTCGGTCACGCGGCGTCGAGCGTCGTTGTCGTGCGTGATGCTCAGATCACGAAACTCCAAACAGACGTAATCGGCACCGAGCAGATCGGCGGCA
Organism: Planctomycetaceae bacterium; assembly: GCA_043738805.1. Lineage (GTDB taxonomy): Bacteria > Planctomycetota > Planctomycetia > Planctomycetales > Planctomycetaceae > SXKJ01. Next base: position 2,039 of record JAYUFI010000342.1, read on the forward strand.
GCTTTCGCTTCGGCTCGCCGGACGGCAGAGATTTCATCGCAGCCGATTTCGGCCGAACCGCAGTCTCCCGGCGTCATCGTGGCGATCGTGATGTGGCAGCCACGCTGCTTGAGCAACGCCAGCGTGCCGGCACATTGGAACTCGATGTCATCGGGATGCGCGTGAATCGCGAGGACTCGCGGAGTGGGAACAGAGCGTTGCATTGCAAACGTTCCTTTCGGTGGCTTTCATGCGGCGTAAGGGTGGATTCGATTGTTTAACTGCACGCCGCAGGCACGCGCGTTTCCGAGCGCGCGTGCCTGCGGCGTGCGGCCAACTAGACCACGCCTGATGTAAACAACCTCTCACAAACCTGCCAAGTCACGAGACACTCGATGCCCAGACCTTTGACGACCACAACTCTACAACCGGCTCAAGTCATGCGCTGTGCCAAAGTGCCGACGAAAATGTTTCGCGACTCACGCGAAGCGGCCAAGTATGTGGCGACGATCATCGCCAACACGATTCGCGAAAAGAACGCGGCGAACCAAGCGACGGTGCTCGGACTGGCCACCGGATCCACGCCGATCGGCGTCTATCGCGAACTGGTCCGCATGCATGACGACGAGGGACTCGACTTCTCCCGCGTGATCACGTTCAACCTCGACGAGTACTGGCCGATGACGCCGGAGTCGGTCCATTCGTATCACAGCTTCATGTGGGGGCATCTCTTCAGCCACATCAACATCCAAAGCGACAACGTTCATATTCCGAGCGGACAATGGACGCTGGAGAACGTTGAACGTGACTGCGACAAATACGAGCAACAGATCGAAGCTGCCGGAGGTCTCGACCTGCAACTGCTAGGAATCGGTCGCGATGGCCACATCGGCTTCAACGAACCGGGGAGCGATCGCAACAGCAAGACTCGGCTTGTCGCGTTAGACCCGATGACTCGCCGAGATGCCGCCGCCGAATTTGGCGGCGAAGAAAAAGTCCCGACGCGCGCGATCACAATGGGAGTCGGCACGATCCTCAGTGCTCGCCGCATCATCCTGATGGCGCTTGGCGAGCACAAAGCATGGGTCGTTCGTAAAATGGTCGAAGGGGAACCGACCGCCGACATCCCGGCCAGTTTTCTACAACGGCATTTCGCCAGCGAAGTCATCATCGACGAGGCATCCGCCGCATGGCTCACTGACGTGCGAACTCCGTGGCAGACTCGGCCCGTCGAGTGGACTCCGCCGCTTCAGAAGCGAGCACTCATTTGGTTGTCGCAGCAATGTCAGAAGCCGCTGTTGAAGCTCGATGCGAAAGATTTCTTACAGCATCACCTGTACGACATCCTGCATCTGGAAGGGGGAGTGGCTGCGATTCGCGAACGTGTCTTCGAGCAGATGATGAGCACCATCTGCACGAAGCCCGGCGGCGATCAGAAAACTAAGGCGTTCATCTTCAGCCCGCACCCGGACGACGACGTGATCTCAATGGGGGGCACGTTCATCACGTTGGTGAATCAAGGCCACGAGGTGCATGTTGGATATATGACGACTGGCAATATCGCCGTGCGGGATGATTCGTGTCGTCGGCATATTGACTATGTCGAAGAGAGTTCGCGCGTCTTGAACATTCTGCATCCCGACGCTTCGTCCCGCTTGGAGAAATGTCGGCAAGACATCCTCTCGAAACATCCAGGCGATCAAGACTCGCCGGAGGTTCTGGGACTGAAGGGTTTGATTCGTCGCACCGAAGCGTCCGCCGCTTGCGATCTTGTCGGTGTCCCGCCAGAGCGGCAGCATTTCTTCGATCTCCCGTTCTATCGCACTGGCAAGGTGAAGAAGAACCCGATGTGCGAGGCTGACATTCAAATGATCGCCGACAGATTGCACGACGTTCGTCCTGACCAAATTTATTTTGCGGGCGATCTCTCTGATCCCCATGGCACGCATCGAGTCTGTGCGCAGATCATCATTGAAGTCTTGAAGCGGCTCGACGGTGAAGGCTATTCGCCGGAAGTTTGGATGTATCGCGGCGCGTGGCAGGAATACGAACCTCACGAAATCGAACGAGCCGTTCCGCTCAGCCCCGAAGTGATGCTCAAAAAGAAACAGGCAATCTTGCGTCACGAAAGCCAAAAAGACGGAGCGATGTTCATGGGCTCCGACGACCGCGAGTTCTGGATGCGTGCCGAAGAACGCACGAAGCAAACGGCGAAGACGTACAACGAACTCGGCCTGCCAGAGTTCTTCGCACTCGAAGGCTTTCTGCGTTATCGCGGGCAAAAACTGTGATGCGTTTGCGGTTTCATCCGCATGGCTTGAAACCCTTCGGGCACTCGCGATACTCGCAAACCGAAAATGCAATTTCGATCGACGGATGACCGTCATCATTTCATCAACCAGGAGATTCACAGCATGGCAGAAACGCGAACAGGCTCAGTCACACTCAAAGGAAACCCCGTTACGTTGGCGGGAAATGAACTCAAGGCCGGACAAGCCGCTCCGGATTTCAAGTTGCAGGACAACGGGCTGCAAGAAGTCACGTTGGCTTCGAGTGCTGGTAAAACGCGAGTGATTGCGGCGATTCCATCGCTCGATACTCCGGTCTGTGCGTTGGAAACCAAACGGTTCAACGATGAGATCAAGAACCTGCCAAACGTCGAAGTGCTTGTCGTCAGCATGGATCTTCCGTTTGGTCAGAAGCGTTGGTGCGGTGCCGAGGGAGTTCAGAGTATCAAGACGTTGAGCGCTCACCGCTGCACGAAGTTTGGCGAGGATTACGGCGTGCTCATTCAAGGTGGCGGACTTGATCGCTGCTTCTGCCGAGCGATCTTCGTGGTCGATGGCGAAGGAACTCTCAAACACGTCGAGTACGTCAAAGAGATCGCCGAGCATCCGAACTATGAGGCAGTCATTGCCGCCGCGAAGGGCTAATGGGCCTGCGGGAACTCGCAGTTCATCATTGTTTTGAAAATCAAAGAGCTTGGTTCTGTCACGGAACCAAGCTCTTTGTCTTTATAAATTTGTCTGAAACTGATTCCAGTGAGCGGCATCCGAAGGGGGAATCCCCACGTGGATGGCCTGACAATTTGTGGGAATTTCGCCGCATTTCGAAGATTGTTTGTGCAATTTCTCGAAAGATTGGCGTTTATGTTGTAGGAACGTCGGTTATCTCAGGTATTAAGCGAACGGAGATTCGCAGTGAGACGCCGGTTTGGAGATCGGCGAATTGATGAACCGAAAGAGACAACACTCAGGGATCGAGGTTGGCCGTCCGGTCGCCTCAAGGAGGAGATGCGATGCTAGTTCTCAGTCGAAAAGTCGGTGAAACGGTACGGATTGCCGAGAACATCGAAGTGACCGTGGTGGAAATCAAGCACGGCAAAGTTCGGCTCGGCTTCCGGTGCCCCAAGGAGGTTCCGATCCTGCGGCAGGAAGTCTATGATCGCGAAACGGCGGATGATTCGCTGTCGCTGATCGAGCTTGCTGAGCCAGCAGGGGTCTAGCGACGCATCGTCAGCCGCTTTGCGGAACCATGACGATGGCTGCTTTGTTTCTCACCGAAGATCACGTTCGCGAATTGCTCGATATGCCTGCGGCCATTGAGGTCGTCGAGGAGTTGTTCCGTCAGCTTGCTGACGGACGCGCGAAGAACGTTCCGCGTGCGCGCGTCATCGGCGGCAAGATGATGTTGCACACGATGTCGGGCGTTTGCGAATACCTCAACGTCGGTGGTTGGAAGGCTTACACGACCACGAAGGACAAGGCTCGGTTCCTGGTTGGGCTCTATGATCTGACAACCGGCGAGACTCTGGCGATGATCGAGGCGGATACTCTCGGTCAACTTCGCACGGGGG
>JAYUFI010000343.1:0-5854 GCA_043738805.1 Planctomycetaceae bacterium
GCTTCAGTTTGCGAGGCAACGTCATCTATCCCGTTCTCTCCGAGGACGGTCAGGTACTCGCGTGGATCGGCCGCGATCCAACCTACGAGCAGAAGGAACGCGACTTCGCCCGCCTCACGCCAGCCGAGCGAACCGGAGCCACCGCACCAATCAAGCATCGGTTCCCAAAAGGCTTCCATCGCGGCCTCGAACTCTTCGGCCAACAAGCGATCCGTCTCAAAGAACCGGGTTATCGTGAGTCGATCGCTCGTCACGGCATCATCGTCGTGGAAGGCTTCAACGACGTGATCGGCCTCGACAACCTCGGCATCCCGGCAGTCGCAATCATGTCCAACCGCATCACCGATGCCTCAAATCGAAAAGATCGCTCGGTGGGCCAAGCAACTCGCCAACGGCAAAGTGTCGCTCCTCTTCGACTGTGAACAGACCGGCGACGACGGAGCGAAGGAAGCTCTCTGGCTCTTTTCCGAACACGGCCTCAATGCCCACCTCGGTTCGTCTCAGGCAATGCACGGCGGAGCGTTCAAAGGACGTCAGTCGGAAATCTTGAGCCGTGAAGAATGGGACGCTGGCATCTGCTCCGGGCTAGTTCGTTGAAGGCAGACAGTGGGGTTGGTCAGAGTTCATGGCGATCGTTTTGCGAACGGTCAGTCGCGAAGTAGCCTGTGTCGCAATATCTCTTTGATGTCGAGAGGGGCGGAATGAAATCGCGAACGGTACTTCTTCAGTGGATTGGCCACAGCGATCTGCGTGCGATGGCGGCCACGCTGCCGAGCGGCAAGCAACGGCAATTGCTGGATCGCATTGGCGGCGACGCATCGCAGGCCAGCGACCTCGGCCCGACGAAGACGCTGTTGACCACGCAAGACTTCGATGAGGTTCGGCTGCTGAGCAACTACCCGCAGGAATGGAATCAGTGGTATCTGAAATGGCTCGACGTGAAGTCGGCGGTCGTCATTCCGGTCGAGTTGCCCAAGCCGACGGACTACGGGGCGATTTATCGCATCGCGGATGCGGAGTTGTCGAAGCTGCGTCAACGAGCGACTTGGAGCGACACTCAGCTTTGTTTGCACCTCAGTCCGGGCACTCCGGCGATGGCGGCCGTGTGGGTGTTGCTGGGAAAGACTCGCTATCCGGCCAGGTTCTTGGAGACGTTCGCGGGGAAGTCGTGGGTCACAGACATTCCGTTTGATCTCACGATTGACGTCCTGCCGGAACTCCTGCGAGACCCCGACAGCCACTTGCAGCATTTGGCGGCGGAAGGCCCGCAGGACGTCGCGGGGTTTGAGGACATCGCCGGTGAGAGTCGCGTGATTCGAGACGCCGTCGGCCGCGCGAAGCGAGCCGCTCTGCGAGGCGTTTCGATCCTGCTGCTCGGCGAGAGTGGCACGGGCAAAGAGATGTTCGCTCACGCCATTCACAAGGCGAGTCCGCGTCGAGACCGCCCCTTCGTGGCAATCAACTGCGCCGCGCTTTCCAAGACTCTGTTGGAATCGGAACTCTTCGGCCATGTCAAAGGGGCGTTCACCGGAGCCGATCGCGACCGCAAGGGAGCCTTCGAGTTGGCCGACGGCGGCACGTTGTTTTTAGATGAAGTCGGCGAATGCGATTTGGAGACGCAAGCGAAGTTGCTGCGAGTGCTGCAATCGCCCAGCGGAACCGGCTCCGGTTCTCGAACGATCCGCCGAGTCGGCGATCATCGCGAGATTCCCGTCGACGTCCGCGTGATCGCCGCCACCAATCGCGACCTGCACCAAGCAATCTCGGCCGGGACGTTTCGAGAAGACCTGTTCTATCGCCTCTCCGTCTTCTCGATCACCTTGCCGCCGCTGCGTGAGCGTCGCAGTGACATCCCCCACATCACCGACCGGCTGCTGACCCAGATCAATCGCCAATTCGAGCAAGAGGAACCCGGCTACACCCACAAATCCCTGTCTGCCTCCGCAACGGCATTTGTGAAACAGCAGCCTTGGCCCGGCAACGTCCGCCAGCTTTACAACGTCCTGTCGCAAGCCGCCGTGCTCGCGGACGGCGCGACATTGGGACGCGGAGACCTCGCCTCAGCACTCGGACAACTTCCCGCTGATGGTGGCCCATACAAGCGCGGGGGTCAGGTCTTCAAATTTCATTTTTGGCTTCATAAATGCGTCGCGATGTGAATTGGAATGGCGACGTGGAATCAAAGTCAGGGATGGATTGCTGGACCAAAAATGAAATTTGAAGACCTGACCCCGGACATCGAGTCGGCGATCATCGCGAGATTCCCGTCGATGACGAAATGGCATCGCGGCGATGACAAACGCGGTCCCGGGCAGCCGCTCGGTGGACCGGAAATTTCAGAAAACTTGCATTTCGCGTGTCAGATTGCGGGCCGCCCACACACTCAGAAGGAGAAGCACGCGAGATCGAATGTTTCGAACTCGCAAATCTGAAATCCTTCTTGATGGGGAGTCCGCGATCATGATGCAATTCACATTTTCAAAGTCGATGAAGTGGTTGGTCGGAACGGCGTTGCTGGTTTCGACGGTGGGGGCGGGAACGGTCTGGAGCTTCTTTCGCACGGCGGAACACGCCGTCCGGGAGCATGTGCGAGATGCCATTCCGGTCACGTTCGAGTTGCAGCGACTCGAACAGCTCACGCGGGATCTGATTCCGGAGATTCAGTCGAATCAGAAAGTTGCGGCGCAGTTGGATGTCGAGGTTGAGTATCTCCAGCGCGAAGTCGAGGTGATCGGAAAGTCGCAGTTGGATGCTCGGTCGCAGATGGAGAAATTGCGAACGGCTTTGGATTCACCGGGCGGCCAGCGGGAATTCGGCGGCCGGAGTTTCTCCAAAGCCGAGATTGAACTCGACCTGAATCGTCGTCTCGAACGGTTTGAGAATGACGCCGTCCAGAAGCAAGCGAAGGAAAAACTGCTGGAGGCTCGCCGCCGCACGTTGTCCGCCGCGACCGAGAAGATTCAGCAGTATCAGCAACAGCACGGCTTGCTCGTCGAGAAAGTGGAGTCGTTGCAGGGCGAGTTGAAACTGGTCGAATTGGCGGGCAACGCACGAGACATCGCGTTCGATGGCTCGAAACTCCAGCAAGCGAAAGAACTCTCGCAGCAGGTCGAAAAGCGAATTCGCATCGTCCAAAAGCTGGTGGACGGGCAGGCGATCCCGAACGAAATCCCGGTCGATGCTGATGCACGTCCTGTGACCGAGCGATTCGATACCTACTTCCGTCGAAACGCGGACGTGAAGACGGCAGCGGTGGTCAGCAAGTAGTCCGCAGCGTGTCGCCGCAACGCCCCTGGAGCTGTCTCCAGGGGCGACGGCGTTTCACGCCTTCGCCATCGGCGTTGTGATGGAAAATCTCCTGTTTGAAAGGAAACCTCATGCGACCTCTCATGTTCTTTGTTTTGCTCTCAGTTTTCCTCACGACGACCGTCCTCGCTCAGGACGAAATCAGCGGTCTCACAATCAATGCTCAGTCAGACTTGAGCGTCACTGAAGCCGAAGCGGTTGAGCAAGCGACAATGCGAATGCGGCAGTTGCTTGAAAAGGAACTCGCCCGACGGACTCCGCTTCGGGCGGAGGCACTGAGTCCGTCGATTCCGCGACTGATGTTTGCCGCAGGCGTTCAACGGACCCAACACACGGAGTCCGTGCAACGACCGTTCGGCACGCTTTATCGCCGACACGAGCGAATTCAGATTCCCGAACGAATCGTGCGGGAATGGCTGTCAGAAATCGAAGCCGCCGAGCATTCACGGTTATGGCGGCAGTGGCTCATCGTGGCTGGCGTCGTGGTCAGTTTGCTCGCCGTGTTGAGATGGTTGCTCAACGGCGCATGGACTCGCCGACAACAGCGGATCGAGCATGAGCGGCGGCGCATTCAAACAGCGCGGAAATGGGCGGCTGAACGACGAGTCGTCTCGGCATTGGGCTTGGTCAACTCGATGGAGGGCACTGCAGCGGAATTCATCCAGCGCGACTTCGACGAGCAGCGGCAACGCTTCGAGCGCTACGTTTCCGAAGCCTCTGGCTACATCGAACAGCAAGCGTTCGCCGCCGCGCGGGATCGGCTCGATCGCGCTCGCGAGATTCAGGCCGTGCATCCGCGTTTGGTTGAAGTCGAAGCGCGCTATCGCGAAGCGTGTAGGATGGGCACTCCTGCCCGTCCCGTGACGGAGCCAAACAGCGGACGGGCAGGAGTGCCCATCCTACAATCGTTGCCAACCATGACCACACGCCTGCGACTCAACGGCACTTTGCTGGCAACCGGAGATGAACTCGTCATCGGCAATCCGCGTGACGAGGGAGTCACGGTTCCGATGGTGGCCAAAGTGCATCGTCGGCACGCGATCGTCGTGCGACATCGACGCGGACATCAACTGGTTGCCAAGCCTGACTGTGAAACGCGCCGCAACGGCGAACTTGTCAATGGTGTTTGCGAGTTGGCTCATGGCGACGTGTTGCAGTTCGGGCCGTCATCATCATGTCAGTGGAAGTATCTGCGACCGATTCACGATTCGCTGACGGTCGTCTTCGAACCAATGGGGGCCACAACGACCGACATTCGACTGCCAGATGGATCAAGCTGCCGGCGCGTGGTGTGGTGGGATGACGTGCTGGTTCTCGCGGCTCGTGCGACGATCCCCGCGCACGTCGTCATCAGTGAACTGCCCGTGCCTGAACTGCGACTGCATCGACAACCGCAAGGCTTCACGGTGGCAGCCAGCGTCGCCGAGTTGTCTCTGGAGCGTGACTCTGTGGAAGTCCCGATCACGAATGAAATCATCTCGTGGCCGTGCCGCTTGTTCGTGCGAGTGGAGATGTCCGAAGCGGACATCTTGCTACAGCAGCTCGCCAGCCGAGGACGCAGCGTTGTGTCCGACCATTGCGTCCTCGATTTTCGCGATGTGTGAACCGTGGCCGACCAGGCACCCAGCTCAAATCTACTGAAAGCCAAACATGCCTCACGAAAACATCGCCCAATATCACGGCAAGATGCTCGGATACCTTCGAAAGTATCGAAAACGCTTCTCGTGTCTGGAGGACGCTGACCTGGAAGATGCTGTGCAGACCGCACTCGCCGAAGTCTTCGCCCGGAGCGCGGAGTTCGCGCCGACCGTGGCCGGATGGGGAACCTATCTCTGCAAGGTCGCCGACAATGTCGCGAAAAGGATCGCGAAGAAGCGCAATCGAGAACGTGAACTTGGTTGGTTGCAGTCACTCGGCGGAGAGCTTGAAGCCGACGTGAAAGACTCGCCCGCTCTGCGGGCGGTCGATAAGTACGGGCAACCCGACGACATTGCTGCGGAAGTCGAGCGTCGAGGGCGTCAGCAATTGCTGCTAAGTGACATTTTGGAGGAGTACGTCATGCACTGCGAACAGCGTGGCATGCAGACTCAGCGTGAAATCTACGAACGCCGACAGCGTGGCCAAGAAAAAAAGGATATTGCGGCGGCGATGGGTGTCAGTCTCGACAACATTGATAAGTATGCCCAACGGGCTCGCGACTGGCTCAACGACCGCATGAAGCAAGTGGACGTGGAAAAGTCCGTTTTCCAAACTTTTCTCCGCCCAACGCGAGACGTCCCGCTGCTGCCCAACTCAGTGCCCGCCGACGTGCCACGCAACGGTCACGAGGTCTTGATGCGAGTCGTCAATGAATTCGGTGCGTTGTGTCCCAGCGACGATCGTCTGGCCCGGTTCGAGCAACAGCCGCAAGCGGACGAGTTCAGCGACCTCCGCTATCACATCCAAGAGGTGCCGTGCCTCTTGTGCCAAGCGAGACGATCACTCTAATAGCCCCGACTCGGCACACATCACTGTTTCACCCAGGAATGTTCTCATGCACCGATCAATT
>JAYUFI010000344.1:0-5854 GCA_043738805.1 Planctomycetaceae bacterium
TGTGGGCACGCTCGTTGGGAGCACCGGATTCAACTTTTCGTTCGATCATGGTGGGCTCGCCGACACAGGGATCAACCCGCCTGCGGTGCCACCACGCACTATTTCGGTGAACGACGTCAGCGTCGCTGAAGGAAATGCAGGCACTAAGACAGTGACATTTACCGTGACAGCTCTACCAGGTGCTGGAAATGCTACCGTGAATTTTCAGACTGTAGATGGCGTAGCCACGGCCGGCAGCGATTATGTGGCCACGGCCGGAACGCTGACGTTCACTCCAGCGGGCGGATCGCAAACGGTCTCCGTGACAGTGAACGGCGACACGACGTTTGAAGTGGATGAGACTTTCTTCTTGCAACTCAGCAACGTGAACGGAGCTGTCATCGCGAAAGGATCGGGAATCGGCACGATCTTGAACGACGATACTCTCATCGGTGACACCCTTCTCGGCAGTGACGGGAACGACACGATCTTTGGTTCCGCCGCTGGCGACTCGATCAACGGAGGTAATGGAAACGATTTAGTTTTTGCCAATGATGGAAATGACTCCGTCGTCGGCGGTGGTGGAATGGACACACTGAATGGCGAGAATGGCGACGACACACTCAACGGCCAGGGTGGCAATGATGTTCTGGATGGTGGCTCCGGCAATGACACGAATGTTTGGGACGGAGCGTCGAGTGGCAATGATGTGCTCGGCGACACGGTTGGCGATAACACGTTGCTCGTTCAGGGCAATGGGGCGAGCAATATCTTCACGATCGGGCAAAACGCGGATCGCTTGCTGACGGTCTCGGAACTCGGCAAGTCGGTCACAGTCGGACCGACATTCAACACGATTGTGGTGGATGGCGGAACCGGCGATGACACGATCAATGTCGGCACGCTCAACAAGGTACAACCCACGAGACTGGACGTTCGGGGCGGTGCTGGCGACGACTTGTTGACTGGATCGGGAGCAATCGGGGTCGTGCGGCTGTCCTTCGATGGTGGTGATGGTAACGACACAATTCAAGGCGGCCTCGGCGACGAAACGATCCTCGGTGGAGCGGGCAACGATAACCTCAACGGCGGAGCGGGCAACGACACCGTCAGCGGCGGTGCCGATGACGACATCGTGCAAGGGGGCGATGGCAACGACTCCGTCAGTGGTGATGCGGGAGCGGACGTCGTCCGAGGCAACAACGGGGACGACGTCGGATCGGGCGGGGACGGCAACGACACGCTTGATGGTGGCCTCGGCAACGACACGATGTCTGGTGACGACGGCTTCGACAGCGTCCTTGGTTCAGCGGGCGATGACTCACTGCTGGGTGGACTCGGTGCCGACACACTCGATGGCGGCGACGGCAACGACACACTCGATGGCGGCCACAACGACGATTCGATCCTCGGCGGCAACGGCGATGATCGGATTCGAGGGGACCACGGCAACGACACCATCGACGCCGGTGCCGGCAATGACCTCGTCAGCGGCGGCGACGGTAACGACGTGATCAACGGCGGACTCGGTGCTGACTCGATCAACGGCGGCGATGGCGATGACGCGATCAACGGCGGCAGCGGCAACGACATCCTCGTCGGTGGAGATGGCAACGACACGCTGCTGGGCGGCTCCGGCAACGACATCCTGTTAGGAGAGGACGGCAATGATCTCCTCAATGGGCAAAGTGGTACGGACCTCGTCGCTGGCAACCAAGGCATCGACGTGATTCTCGATCCCGTGGCAGAAATCAACGAGACCTTCGTCCTGCCAACGAGCCTACGCACGCTACTCGATACCATCTGATGCGAATGAGGACGAACAACCCTGTAGCCCGGTTTTTCAAACCGGGCTACGAAGACACGAGGTCATTTTTCCTCGTGCTCTGAACCGGCAGGGGGTTTGTCGATCGAAGTGACCTGATAGGACGGGAGAGATTTCTCCCGTCCTATTTTTTTGCCCATGCCAGAACGCCAGGGCAAGCCAATTTTTGAATCTGCGCAGACTTGATCGCGATCGCAAAAACTAGCACGACGCGCCAGCGAGTGGTATTTCTCGACAAACCACTCGCTGGCGTGTCGTGCCAATGCGTCGATACCGTTTTCCGAGTTTGAAACATTGGCCTGCCCTGACCAGAACGCGGCTTCGTCTTGAGCCATTCTGACGGACGACTTATACCTCGCTCACGTTTCAAGTGGCGTGATGCGGACATCAAAACGACGTTTCGGTCAAAGTCAGCCACGAAAGTCGTTTTGACGACGACTGCAAAACGAAGCTGCCGCAGTTACCGACAGATCGCTCAAGGATTGAAGGACTATGCGTTACATCATTGGCTGTTGTTGTTCGGCGGTTTTAGGCGGACTCATGGCCCTCTCGTTTCATGAGACGCAGTGGCTCAGACCGGCGGACGCTGAGGATCGCGGTGCGTCGGACAAAACCGTCACACGAGCCTCGTTTTCGATCGAAGAAAATCGCACATTCGCGCCGACGAATCTGCCGCCGGTCTACAACCGCGAAGGACTCACCCCTGACGAGGCGGTCAATGTCGCTGTTTACGAGGCGATCAATAAGAGCGTCGTGAACATCAACACGAAGAGCACACATTCGGCAGCTCTCATTTTTGATGTTCATGCAGAAGGAACGGGTTCCGGTTCGATCATCGACAAGCTGGGGCACATCGTCACCAACTTTCACGTGATCGCCGATGCGAACGATGTGGTTGTGACGCTGTATGACGGCAAACAGTACGACGCCTCGTTTGTTGGTGCGGACCCGGAGAACGATTGCGCCGTCATTCGCATCAAGGCACCGCCAGAAATACTTCATCCGGTGGCGATCGGTGACTCCAACAAACTGCGCGTCGGCATGCGCTGCTTCGCGATCGGCAACCCGTTCGGCCTGGAACGAACGCTGACGTCTGGCGTCGTTTCGAGTCTTGATCGGTCGTTGCAAATCCGAGGCAATCGCTCCGTCAAGCAAATCATCCAGATCGATGCTTCGATCAATCCCGGCAACTCCGGTGGCCCGCTGCTCGACACGCACGGTCGCCTAATTGGCATCAACACCGCGATCGCCAGTAAGACCGGGCAGAGCGCCGGTGTCGGCTTCGCGATCCCCGCCAGTCTCGTGACTCGCCTCGTACCGGAATTGATTCGGCTCGGCAAAGTGATACGTCCAGAAATCGGGATTCGACTATTTGAAACCGAAAAGGGCTTGATGGTCGCTCAACTTCAGCCGAACGGGCCTGCGGAACGAGCCGGTTTGAAAGGACCAAAAATCACACGCAAACGAACCGGGCCGTTTGTCGTCGAACGAGCCGATCGCGAAGCGGCCGACATGATCGTGGCGGTCGATGGTGATGACGTGAAAACTCAAGACGATTTTCTCACGGCCATCGAGAAGAAACATCCTGGAGAGCAAGTCACCTTGTCCGTCATCCGCGAAGGCCGACGAACTAACATTCCCGTGACACTCGGTGGGCCGTCAGAGAAGTAGGCCACGATTTCCACGTGCTTTGTTCAGGATCGCCAAGCCAGAGTCCAATGTCGGTCAGTCGTTTGTGCGACCGCTGATTCCGGTACGTTGATTTCGCGAGTCAGCTTGCGAACTTCGGCCAACGTCAACGCGGCGTGCAACGAGTCTCGAAACATCTGCTGCGAATGGGCGTTTTCTTGACCGGCATACGTCGCCACGAGGTGGTCAACTTCGGCGGCTGTGTTCGGGCGGAGTAAGTCGCGAACAAACAGCACTCCGCCGACACGCAGGACTCGCGCCATTTCTGCGAACACGGCACGAGGTTCAGGAATGTGATGCACGATGCTGTTCGAGATCACGGCATCGAACGCACGATCCACATAGGGCATCTTTTTCGCGTCAACCAGTTCGAACTGAATGTTGTCCGTGAGTCTTTCGCGAGCAACGTTCAATTCCGCCAGCTTGAGCATCTCACTGGCGAGATCAATTGCGGTGACTCGACACGTGACTGGACGACGACAAAGCTCAATCGGGATCTGAGCCGTCCCCGTCCCCACATCGAGCACGCTGAGCGGAGTGGTCGCGTCAGCCAAGCGGGCCGACATCGGAGAGACGAAACAGAATTCGAGAAAATCATCCACAAAACGGCGATTAACGGAATCATGATTCATCGCGTCGTAATCGCAGGCGTCTTCCCGAGTGTCCATCACTTCGGGTTCCAGTTGTCGAGTCAGCATCGCAGTGACTTTCGGAGTTCGATCAACACAAATGGCGGAGAGCCCGCATTGGATTCTGATTGAGCCGCTCGTGCGAGTGAACCCTGTATTTCGTCTTGATCAATTCGGGATGTCGCGTTGACAGTCAGGCATAAACTCTGCTATCCGGTCTCCTCTTGTGCGACTTGTGATGTCGTCGAGGAACGGATTTCTGACCGCTAATTCAACAAGGGCTCCCCGTGGGCGACTTTTGGACGAAGCCGTATCAACTGCTGATTGCGGACGATGACGCGCAGTTTCGTGAAGTGTTACGCCAATTGTTGGAACCATTCTTCACGTTGTTCGAAGCCCGTTCTGGCGAAGAAGCGATTGAAATCGTCGAAGGCGAGCGAGTCGATCTGCTGCTGCTCGACATGCACATGGAACGACTCACGGGAATCGAGACGATTCAAATTGTGAAATCAATCGACGCGCGGACTCCCTGTATTCTGATCACGGCAGATGCAACCGACGAACTCGTGCGCGAGGCGTCAGAAGTCGCGGCCTATTCGGTGTTAAAAAAGCCGGTTCGCAAAGCAGACCTCCTGCAAACCGTGGACTCGGCCATGATGCTGACCTACCGTACTTCACCGTTCGGCAGTGCTGGGCCTCACGCAATTTAGCCTGGATGATTCCTGCTTCGGAGAGACTCCGACACGGCGGACGCTATTGAAGCTTGAAGCGTAAGCGAAGGAATGTCGCGGTAAGCCCTTCGCTTGTGCTTCAGGCTTCGATGTGACCGAGAATGATCCAGCGGCATAACCTGTCTGGTCTGTTGGCTATTCAACAGCGAGTCGGGACGAGACCATCACGGAGAAACGAATGATGACCCAACAACGACAAGATCGAACCGGGTGCTCGGAATATCGGCAACTGGCGCGAATGAGCCGGCGGCAGGCTTTGCGAGTTGGGATTTGTGGTGCATTGGGTCTTTCGCTCAGCGACTTGCTGCGTCGTAAAGCTCGGTCCGAGTCGAAGAAGGACGGCCCGGCGAAGAGCATCATCCATCTGAATTTAGGCGGCGGCTTTGCATCGCAAGAGTCGTTCGATCCGAAGCCGGAAGCACCGGCCGAGTATCGTGGGCCGTTCAATGTCACGAAGACCAAGACCGGCGAACTTTTCAGTGAGCACTTCGGCCGCATGGCTCAGGTCGCCGACAAGTTCACCGTCGTGCGATCGTGTCAGTGCCGCATCCCCGATCATGGGCTGGCGACGTATCACCTCTTCACCGGTTACTTGCCGACGACGGTGATCGACTATCCGCAGATGGGAGCGGTTGTCTCGCAGCACTTCGGCCCGCGCGAGAACATGCCGGCCTATGTCGCCGTGCCGAACTCGAACGGCTTCGCGGGAGGGACCGGATACCTCAGCAGCAAGTTCGGAGCGTTTCAGGTCGGAGCCGATCCGGGGGACTCCGGCCCGTTCCGCGTGAAGGATTTTTCGTTGCCCGCCGGGCTGACGATGGAGCAACTCGAACGCCGACGTGTCGCGCGGCAGATCGTCGAGCAGCGGCTCCGCAAACTCGATGGCGATGTCGATCAGCTCAACACGCAGGACGAGTTTTTCGCTCAAGCGCAGACGTTGCTGACGTCGCCGAAGGCGCAAGCCGCGTTCTCGCTGAACGACGAGCCGGAGCACATTCGCA
>JAYUFI010000345.1:0-2213 GCA_043738805.1 Planctomycetaceae bacterium
TTTAATTCTCGACGAGTTTCAGCACTTCGTGGGACCGGACCTGTTCAACGCACTCCCGCTCGTCCGGCAACTCGGTCTGCGGCTGATCCTCGCGCATCAGTCGTTTTCGCAGCTTGAGCGCGGCGACATTGATTTGACGAGCATCATCTGGCAAGCCCGTTCGCGGTTGATGTTCTCCAACGCGGCCGAAGACGCGACGATCATTGCCGAGGAGCTTGCGAAGATGAGTCATGACCCGTATCTGCTGAAGGAAGACCGACACACGCCGCGGCAGTTAGTTGTGGGGCACCGACGTGAAACGACCCGCAGCGCATCCACGACGCGAACCGACTCCACCGCCAAGGACGTGGGAGCCAGCCGCACATCCGGTAAGAACGCGGGAACGTCGCACGCGCCGGGCGAAACTCAGTTCACGAGGTCTGCCGGAGGCCAGTCGAGTACGTCGCGATCCGAATCCCAAAAGACGGCTCACAGCAATGGTGAAAGTCACACCGTCGGCGAGGTCTTGGTGCCGATCCACGAGACGTATGACGATGTGACCAACACGTACTTCAGTTTCCAGGAACAGCAATTGAAGTGGGAACGTCTGGTGCGCGAGCTGCCCACGGGTTTCGCGTTTGGTAAGTTCAAAGACGATCCGAAGATCTATCACCTGAAGATCGAAGAGCAGAAAACCGACGAGACCCCCGAATTGCGAGAGCGCAAAGCAGAATTGCTGGCGAAGAATTTCGAGTCCGAGTTCTTTGTCTCAAAAGAGGCGATTGAACGTGAAGAGGAGCGTCTGCGGTTGTCGCTGCTGTCGCGAACGGCGATCGTGATCCCGTCAAAGTTCGCCGCGAATCTCACTCTCCCCACGCTACCGCTGACAACATCGTTCGATGTCGTGCCCAATCCAAAAACCTCTGATCAAACTGCGCCGCCGCCTTCTCCGTCTGCGCCGCCGCAAAATCGGTTTCTTTGAGCATCGCGGACTTCCGCGATGATTTGCTCGACCGTGTGTGAGCCAGTTTCCGCGACCTGTTGCAAACTCGTTTGCAACAGGTCGCGTTGTTCCACGGTCACACCGATCGCTTGTTCGTACTGCGTGCGCCAGATCACTCTCCAGAATTCCACTTTCTCTGGCGTGAGGTCGGTGCGCTCCGGCAACCGCGTGAGGTTGTCCACGAGTCTTTCGAGGTGCTTCATCAATCCGAGTCGCAGCCGCGCCGAGAGTTGCCGCTGACGAACCTCCAACAAGTCGTCGATCGACGAGCCGACAGTGTGACCGCGTTCCATCGCACGAATGCTCTCGCGCCGCGAAACGCAGCGCGAGCGAATTCACTGGACGTCTCGAATGACTGTGTTGCCATGAATTGATTCCACGATGTTCCCTCTCGTGCGCGTGCCGCTCACCAGACCTTTCTCTTTTTGAGGAGAACGCCTTCTGTCGCCGCTCCGTCGGCGACTTGGGTCACAGTGCGGAGCTGAGAACGTTTGTTCCCAAACCGTTCCAGACCCCGGTCCGGCACTGGTTCCAGAGGTGGTTCCAGACCCCGTTCCAGGGCTTGGCCGCCCCGGTCCACGAAGGGGCAACGATGATGTTTGTTGTATGTTGTTTGCCCACCAGCCGTTTCGTGGGTCGCCAGGACTCCTCGGCGGGGCCTCGTCCTCCTGGCTTGTTTCGTACGTTGCAGGGGCGGTTAATCAGTTGTTCGCTGAGACTCACACTGATTTCTCTTGCCGCCATTGGTCAGACGGTCCACGGCCTCGCTGCTACGAAACAAGCCAGGGGGGCCTGGCGACCCGGCGACTGCCACATCGTTGATCGGTTTTCCGGCGGATGACTTTTCACCGGCATGGCCGTCGCCCTCGGCCGCGGTCGGCCGAGTCGAAACGGCTCCCCCCAAAAACGAAACGGATGGCTGTGAATGATCGGCTTCCAAAGTGTATGAGCGGTGATCGGGCGCGGGACGATGTCGCAATCACGCGTTTGGAGAATGAAGGCGCAGGACGTTTTTCGTCGAACTTCTTTCGAGACAAAAAACACTGCTTGACGATCACGAGAAGGACGATACATTTCTGGTCATCGACCTCATCATGAGGTTGCCTCCGGTTGACGCCTGATTCCGACGCGGTTCACGCTGCGAAGAGCAAGTGCCCGGTTGTAATGCTCGTCCCCTTGTGGGATCGATTTTCACCGAGCCGCTCTCCAACTTTCGGAAGTTGCTCGGTGT
>JAYUFI010000346.1:0-2213 GCA_043738805.1 Planctomycetaceae bacterium
TTCGTCAGCCATCACAGGCGAGCCGCCTGTGCTACGGGATTCCGCTTCGAGGTCCGCGACTTGCCCGCCGACCATGCCGCTCGCTCCAGCGGCGAACGCGAGATCGGCACAGCACGCAGCGGCCACTGCCGTCGGTCGCACGTCGCGAGCCATCATTTCAAACGCGCGAGTCAGCAGTCCATCGCCAGCCAATATGGCCAGCGCCTCACCGAAGACTTTGTGATTCGTCAATCGCCCGCGCCGATAGTCGTCATCATCCATCGCTGGCAAGTCGTCATGGATCAGCGAGTAAGTGTGAATCATCTCAATCGCGCAAGCCGCCGGCAGCGCGGCTTCTGGATCGCCGCCACACGCCTCGCAAGCCATAAGCACTAACACGGGCCGCAACCGCTTTCCACCCGCAAGCAAGCTGTAAGCCATTGCCTCACGCAGTCGTGGCGGACAATCGCCGTCCAACTCCATGGCCCGTTCCAACGCCGCTTCGATTTGTAATCGCATCGCATTCCACGACGTGTGCAGCGATTCCGTGGGCTCAGTCATGAATCGGATCCTTCCGCCGAACGAACTCAAAAGTGGGAGGCGGACGATACCAGAAGCCGACGTTGCTCGGAACTTTCACCACGGCTTTCTGACGGACTCAAAACGGAGCAGCTTTGGGGAGACTTTCAACACAAAGACGCAAAGAGCCGCAAAGAAATCAGGAAGATGACCAGTTCCAGTGTTTCCTCGCCAACGATCTTGAGAAGTGAATTCTTGGTGTTCCTTCGCGTTCTTTGCGCCTTTACGTTGAAAACGGCTTCCGTTTGAGCACATCGAGACGAGGTCGCTGCTTATCGACGGCTCTCACCGCGCAGTCGCTGTAAGAACTTACGACCGGTGAACCCAGGGCCGTTCGGACTCGCGCCGGGCAGAGATGTGGCAGCGGCCGATTCGGCTCGGCCCGTTCGCGGCTCTTGCACTGTGAATTGAATGCTGCTGCGTGGCGGAGTTTGTTCGTCAAGCGTCACGCTGACGGGGACGAATTGCCAACCGACGCGTGTCGCGGCGTGGTCGTAACCGGTCTTGAAAAGCACCTGCATGATGCGCGGATCGAACGCGAGCGAACTCGTTTCTTCGGTCAGTTCTTTCGGGACCGATGTCAGTGCAAATTGGGCTCCGGCATAGCGAGCTAGCAAATACGTTTTGAGTAGATCACCTTCCAACTGTGACTGCAACACGCCACCGACCGACTCTTCAAAGACTTTGCTCAACCGACGTTTGACGGTGCGTCGGGGGAGTTGCAGTTGGCCGGCCACGACGACGTAAACATGCAGGTCATCGCGAACCTCCGGACTCTCTTGATCAGGCTTTACGCCGAGCATCGACGGTTGCAGAAAGAGCGACGCGGAGACGCCGCCATCAACATGCAGTTCCGTGTGCTGCTGGCCGTCCACTTCAATGTGAATGTCGACCGGCGGCAGCAATCCTGGCACTGACGCCGACGCCAACAAGACATCGCGAAAGAGTTCCAACTTGTTCCCATCGCTGCCAGCCGCGATCGCTCCCATGTCCCACACGACGAGCCGTTTGGAATCGAGGTCGGTCGTGCCGACATACAGCCGACGTCCGTCGCGATGCGCGTCTGCAACTTGGCTCAGGATCTCAGGTGTGATCTCTGCCGCGATCCGCTTCTTCAACGGAGTCGAATCGGCCAACGAGTCGGCCCACAACAACGCGGGCAACCAACGGCGGTTGAAAATGTCGCCCTCTTTGCATTCGGTGTAACTACGACGGAGCGTTTCGTCGTACTCCGATCCTAAGAATGCGAACGGTGCGATCAACGCGCCCGTGCTGATTCCAGTCACGACGTCAAACTGCGGTCGCTGACCACTCGCCGTCCAACCGTTGAGCACACCGACCGTGTAAGCGCCGTTGGCTCCGCCACCTGACAAGACAAGGACGTTTCGCAGAGTCGGTTCCGCCGTCGAAACTTGTTGAATGCTGTTGGGCCGAAGTCGTGGTGCAACCGATGCGGGTTCGCCCAACTCCACCAGCCGCCCGCCGGTTGGCAGAGTCAACGGAACATGCCGCCGCTCCATCACGCAACCCACAAGAAATAAGGTTGCGAGCCAAGACCACCAAATTGCCGAACGGTGTCGCAACATTGTTGTGATTGAGTGGGTCGGTTTTTCAAACTGCGCAGTTTTTTGGGGGGACTTTCAACGCAAAGACGC
>JAYUFI010000347.1:0-15669 GCA_043738805.1 Planctomycetaceae bacterium
AGACGTTCCGGCGTCGTCCGTATGAGTTCAACGCGGTCATTGCGATCTGAGTGCGCGGCCCAATCGAAAAGGAAATCGAGATCAGCGGTCGGCAACATCGCGTTGACGTACAACTCCAACACCGGCCAACGCCCAGCACGCAACGTCTCCAAGACGGCGTGACGTCCCCACAGCCAGCACTTTTGATGATTGCCTAGCAGCTTGGGTTTTCTCTTTTGCCGCCGATATCGCTCGACCATCACGATCTCCCTTGAATGTCGAGAAGGTAATCTGAGGTCGTCATGGTGTCGTTGCTGCGGGACGGAAAAGTTGACGAAGCGGTTGCACTCAGACTTGCTAGATTAGTAAACCGACAGGATCAGCAGAGTAGCCTTCAATCGTGGTGGTCATCGCCGACCTCTTGGCTATCGTGTCTGCTCAAGTGTTAGTTCCTCGAAAGCGTTTCGCGAGTTTGAACGAAGGTTTGTCTATGCGTTTTGTTGCTCTGCGTTCGATGCGGGTTTTGGTGGTGTTGATTGTGGGTGTCGGTTTGCCGGTTCTGGGATTCGAGGGGATGCCTCGACTCAAAGAATGGTGGGATCGTGAGCATCCGCGCGTCGAGTCCTCTTCGGTACTCGCGGAAAAGACGAAACCGCGCGGTGCGTTGGTGGACTCGATGGCTTGTACAGTGGAATTGCCCGATGAAGTGATCGCGACGCTGAAGGTCACAACCGCCGTCGTTGAACTCGCGCCGTCGCCGGAACCGCTGAAATTGGACGGCTCGTTGTTCCTCAACGCGAACCGACTGGTTCACGTTAACTCGCGGTTTGCTGGCGAAGTAGTCGAACTGGGCAAGGTCGTGGTCAGTGCGAGTGAATTGGATCACTCGGCTGATGAACACGAAGTGCCGCGTCCGGTGAGCTTTGGTGATTACGTCAAAAAAGGGCAATTGCTGACGGTCATTTGGAGCAAAGAACTCGGCGAGAAGAAAAGCGAACTCATCGAATCGCTGGCTCAATTGCGCACGGACGAGACGAAGCTGAAACGACTCGAAGAGTTGTTGATCAAAGGGGCGGTGCCGGAAGCGACGGTCTTGGAAGGACGACGAAGTGTTGAGTCGGATCTCATCGCTGTCGCCAAGGCCGAGCGAACGTTGCGGTCGTGGCGATTGAGCACCGAGCAGATTCAAGCGATTCGCGACGAAGCCGAACGCGTTCGTGAGCACAAAGGAACGTGGGATAAAGAACTCGATGAGACGTGGGCTCGCGTGGAAATCCGCGCTCCGATGGAAGGGACGGTCGTCGAAAAAAACGTGGCGGTCGGCGACTATGTCGGCAGTGATCTGGATCTCTTCAAGATTGCCGACCTGACTCGCTTGGATGTGCTGGCTCACGTGTATGAAGAGGATTTGCCGATCCTCGAAACGCTCGGACCTCGACAGCGGAAGTGGACGATTCAGTTGAACGCCGAGCCAACAGCGAAGCCGTTGCAAGGAAACTTCGAGCGCATCGGCAACATCATTGATCCGTCGCAGCACACGGCGCTCGTCATGGGTTGGGTCGATAACTCGAGCGGTCGATTGCGCGCGGGGCAATTCATCACGGCACACGTCAATTTGCCGGCCGATCCCGACGAAGTGGCGATTCCTGTCTCGGCGTTGGTGGATCAAGAAGGGGAATCGCGTGTCTTCGTTCAAATTAATGGCGAGAAGAATCGCTTCACGTGCCGGCGCGTGATGCCGACTCGTCGCCGCGACAACTTGGTGTTCATTACCACGAAGCCTCACGCGATTCCCGGTAAGCCGTCGATGGAAACATTGAAGATCGGCGAACGAGTTGTCGTGCAAGGGGGAGTCGAACTGGCTGCCGAACTGGAAACGTTGCAGACCTCCGCCCAAATGGCGTCGAGTTCGACAACCACAGAGAGAAATACGAGAAGCACACCATGATTGGTAAGTTGCTCGATTGGGCCGTTCATAATCGAGTCGTCGTGGTCTTGCTCGCGCTTGCGCTGGCGGCGACCGGCGGCTATGCGTTCGTTCGTGTCAACGTGGAGGCATATCCCGATCCAGCACCGGCGATCGTTGAAGTCGTCGCGCAGTATCCGGGAGCATCCGCCGAAGAGGTCGAACGGCAAGTGACGATCCCGTTGGAAGTCGCACTCGCCGGAATGCCGGGGCTGAAGTACACACGCAGCAAGTCGCTCTTCGGGCTGGCTCATGTGCGGAATCAGTTCGCTTACGGAATTGATTTCGTAGCCGCCAAACAAGAGGTCATCAATCGTTTGGCGGGCGTGCAGCTTCCGAAGGGAGTGACGCCGCAATTGTCGCCGGCTTCGCCGATCGGGGAGATTTATCGCTACACGGTGACGGGGCCGAAGGACGCGCTCGGACGCGATATCTACTCGCTGATGGATTTGAAGGCGCTGCAAGATTGGACGCTCGAACGTGAGCTGCTGCGAGTCCCACGCATCTCTGGAGTCGTCAGCGTCGGTGGCACGATCAAGCGTTATGAAATTCGGCCCGATCCGGATCGGTTGAAGGAATACGGGATCACTCTGGCTCAGTTGGAAGACGCGATCGCGAACAGCAACGCGAATGTCGGCGGTGACTATGTCGTGCAAGGAGGCAACGTGCAGGTCGTCCGCGGAATCGGGCTGATCGGCGGCGGCGAAGATCCGATGGTGGTGGCGCGCGGGATGTCCGATCCGGCCAAAGCGGCGGCCTATCTGCGTGCGGAAGAGAATCGGCGCATTCAAGAAATTCGGCAGATCGTGATCGACTCGACGAACAACGTCCCCGTTCGCGTGGAGCACGTCGTCGAAGGCGGCCCGCTGCGATCGGGCGATCTGGTTGGTCGACGCGGTGTTGTTGTTGGCTTTCAAACAAGGCAAGGGCAACTGAGCATCACGCGACCGCTACTGGATGGGCAGGGACGCGAAGTCGTGAATGAAGACGGCTCGCGAGTGCTCATCAACGAAGACGACAAAGTGCAGGGGATCGTGCTGCTGCGAAAAGGGGATCAATCGCTGCCGGCCTTGCAGGCGGTACGCGACAAGATTCAAGAATTGAATGAGACGCCCGGTCGATTGCTTCCCGGCACGAAGATCGAACCGTACTACAACCGCAGTTCGTTGATCGACGTGACAACCGAAACGGTTCGCAAAAACCTGTTGGAAGGGATGATCCTCGTCACGCTGATTCTGTTGATGTTCTTGGGAAACATCCGCAGCTCACTGATCGTAGCGATCAACATTCCGCTGGCGTTGATGTTCGCGTTCTGCGTACTGTTTCTGCGGGGCAAGTCGGCGAATCTGTTGTCGATTGGCGCGGTCGATTTCGGGATCATCGTGGATTCGACGGTGATCATGGTCGAGCACATTTTTCACAGCGTCAGTGCTGGCGAGAATTCAGAACTGCCGCTGCAGGATCGGGTGTTGAAAGCGGCTCGCACCGTCGAACGGAGCTTGTTTTTCTCGACGATCATCATGGTCTGCGCGTTGTTGCCGCTCTTCACGATGCAGGGACCGGAGGGACAAATTTTTGGCCCGATGGCTGACACGTACGCGTTTGCATTGGGCGGTGCGTTGATTTTGGCGCTGACGATTTCTCCCGTGCTGTGCGTGTTTTGTTTCAAGCATCTGAAGCCCGCGCACGACAACATCCTCGTGCGAACGATCAAGCGAGTTTATCTCTGGCAACTGAATCATTGCTTGGATCACCGTTGGTTTTGGGTCGGTGGGATCACGCTGCTCGTGGCGGGG
Organism: Planctomycetaceae bacterium; assembly: GCA_043738805.1. GTDB lineage: Bacteria > Planctomycetota > Planctomycetia > Planctomycetales > Planctomycetaceae > SXKJ01. Next base: position 3,742 of record JAYUFI010000347.1, read on the forward strand.
ACGCTCGGCACACTGCCACTGTTGGGCCGCGAGTTCATGCCGGAACTCGAAGAAGGAAACATCGTCATTCGCGGAACGTTTCCCGTGAATGTTTCGTTGGAGGAAGTGGTTCGTAACGCCCGCATCGCGCGGAACATCATGCTGCGTTATTCGGAAGTGAAGCTGGCGACGTCGCAAGTGGGACGACCCGATGACGGAACCGATCCGACCGGCTACTACAACATGGAATGCTTCGTTCCGTTGAAGGCTCCGAACGATTGGCCAATTCCCGCCGGTGCCACTCGACCGCGATCGAAGGCCGAGTTGATCGAGGAACTCAACAGCGAATTGTCGCGCAACATCATCGGCGTGAATTGGGATTTCTCGCAGTACATCCGCGACAACGTGATGGAATCGTTGTCCGGTGTGAAAGGGGAAAACTCGGTCAAGATCTTCGGCCCGGATCTGGATGAACTCGAAGCGCTGGCGGTCGCATTCAACAACAAACTGAGCACGATCGACGGCATCTCCGATCCGGGCGTGTTCCGCATCAAAGGTCAGACGAACTTGGCGTTTCCGATTGATCGCTCGAAGTGCGCGTTGTGGAACGTTCGAGTTGCGGACATCGAAGATGTGATTCAAACGGCGGTCGGCGGCAAGCCGTTCTCGCAAATGATCGAAGGGGAAAAGACGTTCGACATCTCGCTGCGTTGGCCAGAGAAACTGCGGCAGAGCATGGACTACATCCTAGATATTCCAGTGGATGTCGTGAAGAACCGGATCACGTCCAGCAACGTTTCCAGTTTGCCGGGAACGCCGATGACGGGATCGAGTGTCGGGGTGTCGATGACGGGAACTGCCGCGCGAATGCCGTCGCTCACCGGCAGTTCGTTCAACGCGACGCTCGATGATCTCAGCCGAGTTCCGCGCCGCCGCCTGCGCGATCTGGTCACGCCGATCGACGCTCAGGGCCGTCCCGATCCGAATGGTTCGTTCGTGCAACCGGGTGCCTCGACGATCTATCGCGAGCAAGGAGCCCGCCTGATCGCCGTGAAGTTCGGCGTCCGCGGCCGAGACTTGGCGAGCACCGTCGCCGACGCTCAAGAACAAACCGCCTCCTTGTTGAAGCCGGGCTATACAACGACATGGAGCGGCGAGTTCCAACAAATGCGTGAGGCCGAGCGACGCATGGCGATTGTCATCGTGCTGTCGATGGCCTTGATCTTGATCATGCTCTATCTCGCGTTCTTCTCACTGCTGGATGCGTTCTTGGTCTTTGCCAACGTCGGCATCATGTCGATCGGTGGAATCTGGACGTTGCTGCTAACCGGCTTGAATTTCAACATCTCAGCGGCAGTCGGTTTCATCTCGATTTTGGGGGTTGCGGTGATGAACGGCCTGTTGATGGTCTCGTCATTCAATCGGCTGCGCTATCAAAAACTGCCAGTTCGCGAAGCGATCGTGCAAGGCACTGAAGGGCTCGTGCGACCGATCACGATGACCGCGCTCGCCGCCATTCTCGGTCTGCTCCCGGCAGCATTCTCGACACAGATCGGCTCACAATCGCAGCGGCCGCTGGCGATCGTCGTTGTCGGCGGCATGATTTCGACGCTCGTCTTCTTCAACCTCGTGCCGTTGCTTTACAGCTTCTACGGACATCGCGAACCGCTCGTCGGCGTCGGTCATGTGCATGATTGAGTTGTATGGACTTGGTTCCTCGTCATCCGCAGTTGTGGCGACGAACTTGTTTTCGTAGGACGGGCACTCTTGCCCGTCACTTGACACTCGACGGGCAAGAGTGCGCATCCTACAAATTTGTTTTGGACAAGTTCTCAGCGGACTCTTTGAGTTCGTGAATCATTGTCGGATGGAGACATGAGATGACTCCTCAATTGACCGCTGGTGTTGTGCCTCAACGACGGCAGTTCCTGAAGCGGATCGGTTGCGGACTTGGTTCGCTGGCATTGGACTCTTTGCTGCGTGAATCATCTGCGGCTGAGGCAGCTCCGGCCCAACGGGCGGGGACTCATTTCGAGCCGCAGGCGAAGCGTGTGATCTATCTGTTTCAGTCCGGTGCGCCTTCGCAGATGGACCTGTTCGATCAAAAGCCGCAGCTTGACGGTCTGCGAGCGACCGAGTTACCCGAATCAATTCGACGTGGGCAACGGTTGACGGGAATGACGTCGCGACAAGCGAGCTTTCCGATCGCACCGTCGATGTTTCGATTCGCGAAACACGGAAAGAGCGGCACCGCGATCAGCGAATTGTTGCCGCACACGGCGAAGGTGGTCGACGATCTGTGCGTGATCAAGTCGATGCACACGGAGGCGATCAATCACGATCCGGCGATCACGTTTTTTCAAACCGGCAATCAGCTCGCGGGCCGGCCGAGCATCGGAAGTTGGTTGGCTTACGGGCTGGGCAGCGAGAACGCGGACCTCCCGGCATTCGTGGTGATGATCTCCAACGGATCGGGCAACCCGGCGGATCAACCGTTGTACGATCGCTTGTGGGGGAGCGGCTTTCTGCCGTCTAAGTATCAAGGGGTGAAGTTTCGCAGCATCGGCGATCCGGTGCTGTATCTGTCGAACCCGCCGGGCCAGGATGCGGCCACGCGGCGACGGATGCTCGATGACCTTGCCGAATTGAATCGGTTCAAACTCGATGAATACGGCGATCCGGAAATCGCGACCCGCATCAGCCAGTACGAACTGGCCTATCGCATGCAGACGTCGGTCCCTGAACTGACCGATGTCTCGCAAGAGCCCGAACACATTTTCGACTTGTACGGCGCGGACGCCCGTAAGCCCGGAACGTTCGCGGCGAACTGTTTGCTCGCCCGACGACTGGCTGAACGCGGAGTGCGGTTCATTCAGCTCTTTCATCGAGGTTGGGACCAGCATCTCAACTTGCCCAAGGCGATTCGTGGTCAGTGCAAAGACACCGATCAAGCCTCCGCCGCGCTGATTCTCGATTTGAAGCAGCGTGGCCTGCTCGACGACACGCTGATCGTGTGGGGCGGTGAATTCGGACGGACGGTCTACTGCCAAGGGAAACTGACCCCGGAAGACTACGGTCGCGATCATCATCCGCGCTGCTTCTCACTCTGGCTTGCCGGTGGCGGCATTCGCGGCGGCATGAGCTACGGCGAGACCGACGAGTTCTCTTACAACATCACCGAGAACCCGGTCCATGTGCATGACCTCCACGCCACGATCCTGCACTGCTTGGGTCTCGACCACACTCAGCTCACCTTCAAATTCCAAGGCCGCCACTACCGCTTGACCGACGTCAGCGGCGAAATCGTGAAGCCGATTTTGGCGTAGCCTGGACTATTCGCGTTTCGGGGAGATCCCGTGACAACGCATACCGTTGAAGCCTGACGCGCAAGCGAAGGATTTGTCGCGACATCCCTTCGCTTGCGCGTCAGGCTTCAATCTTCAATGTGACAGCTCAAATCATCCAGGCTAAAGCAGGGGAACGATTGCGTCTCGGAGTTGTCAGGCGGCTTCGAGCGACTCGAACTTTGTCGGTTTGATTCGACGAAGGCGTTCGGCGAGCGGCAGATCTTCGAGCGTTTGCAGGCCGTAAAGCTCCAGAAATTTGCGCGTCGTTTCGTACAAGAACGGACGACCGAGCGAATCATCTTCACCGGCGATGCGGACCAGTTCACGTTCCATCAATTGCTTGAGCATCTCGGCGGATTGCACGCCGCGCACGGCTTCGAGATCAGCTCGTGTCAGCGGTTGCCGGTACGCGACGATCGCCAACGTTTCCAACATCGGTGGAGTCAGCTTCAAGGCCGCTTGGCGTTGATGCAGTTTGTCGAGCCAGAGCACGAATTCGCGACGAGTCAGCAGCCGATAGCCAGTCGCGACTCGTTCAATACGAAACGAAGAATCGCTCGCGTCATATGCGGCATTCAGGCGGTCGATGAGCTCTTTCGCCTCCGCGACATCGGCCAACGTGGCGAGTTGCACCAAGCGTTTCAGCGGAACCGGCTCATCAGTCACAAACAGAACCGCCTCGACACGAGCCATCTTCGGCGTGCGCTGACGATGATCTACGACTGTTGTGCAAACGGAATTTGATTGCGTTTGGCGACCGAGGAAAAAATTCCAAACGAACCCGCTCAGCGGTTGTGGCTGAGTCGCTGAATACAGCGTGTGAGCCACCGAATTCAATTGCGACCGTACCGCTTGTGAGTGAGACCGGATGCCTCCCCAATTCGTCATCATTTCGCCTTGAAGCCTGATGTACATATCCCGCTTACGGTCATCGGCGATGTGTCCATTCGTCGATTTGCCGCAGCACAAGTTCGACCGCCAGCAACGGCTCTGCCGCTTCCGCTTCAAAACGTCGAGTGATTCGCGAATCGCGATCCTGTGAGAATTCGCAGGCGAAGTAGAATTCGCCGAGATCGCGACCGGGCTCCAAACGGAATTCGTGAATTCCTAGTTCGTTCAAACGTTGTACCGCACGCCGCCAAGTTAGGCCGTCTGCTGAAGATGCTTGTGATGAGGACGTCCGCGATGGTGTCTTGGCTCGCGGAGTTTGAGCACTTGCCGGAACTGGTGGCTGGCGGTCGGTTGATCGCAGTTCCACGAAATCCGGTGTTCCAGTCTCTGTGCCAAACAGGTCCGCCAGTTTACTTTTTTGAAGATCAGTCAGGGCAACTTCCGAAGAGGTCGAAGTGAGTGACGATCGGCTTCCGGAAGATGCCACGTGCTCCAATTTGTCGGCGCGAATCGGACGACTCTCAGGACGTTTTGATCCTGCCGGACGGAAGAGATCGCTCAAGCGACCTTCTTTCGAACTCTCGTCGCTATGTGTTGAGTTCGTCGTGATGAGCGTCGTCGGAGCGATTGATTCACCGATACCGACCGATCGCTTAGTCGCGTAGCGATCGGGCTCGTGTTCTTCTTCGCTTACTGACGAGGCGATAACCGGAACGAACTGCGGAACACCGAAGACGGCCATCAACGGAATGGCGACCAACGGCAGCGTCAACATCAGCGTGGGTAGCGAATTGCCGGAACGAGAACGCATCCTTGCGCACCTCCATCTGCGGATATCGGCGAGCGTCGCATCCTGCGAGGCTCATTCAGGAACGGGAATGTAGGCCAATGCGAACGAATGCCTCAACGGCAGTTTTCGCCGATGAACTCAGGTACCTTGTTCGGTCTGACAAACCTTTCTGAACGAACCGCGCACAACGATTGCAAAACGCGGCCACGAGTGATTCCGGTCGCAACGGCGTTAGGCAATGCAGCGGTCGTTCTTGTTCTCCCGATACGAATGGCGATGGATGCGGTCTTGGCGGAGTACGCCAGGCAAAGCTTCGGAACACTCTGGTGGATGCCTTGTGTCTCTGAAGTAGCCGAGTAGCATCCCCGCCAAATCGTTGGGACGCATTCCAGGAAGGAATGCAACTCACATGCAGAATCTGAAAAGGAGTTTTGTCGCATGAGCCTTCACGAAAACACTCAACGTCGCGAATTTTTGAAGCTCGCCTCTGCATCTGCCGCGCTGTGGCTGCCAAGCTGGGCACTCGCGGACGATGCTCCGCAAGTGGCGAAACGCAATGATGCGACGACCGGCGATACTCAGAAATTGGCCACCGCGATCAAGCTCGCAAAAGAAGCTCAAGAAAATCTGAAGAAGATCAAAGACTACGAAGCAACGTTCACCAAGAAGGAAGTTGTCGGCAACAAGCTGATCGCGGCGGAGATGTCTATCAAGTTCCGCGAGCAGCCCTTCAGCGTTTATATCAAATACCTCACTCCGCACTCCGGTCGCGAAGTCATCTACGTCACGGGACGCAACAAAGGCAAACTGCTGGCGCACGCCGAAGGAGTTGCGTCGATCGTCGGAACCCTCAAACTCTCGACCGACAGCCGTGACGCGATGGAAGAGAATCGTTATCCGATCACCATGTTTGGCATGTCCAACTTGCTGACGACGTTGATCCAACAATGGGAAGCGGAAGAGAAACAAAACGACGCGGTCGTAAAGTTCTTCCCCAATGCAAAGCTCGACAAGGTCGAATGCAAAGTGGCTGAGTCGAGCTATCCGAAGCAGGTGCCGCACGCCCGCTTCCACATCACTCGGCTCTACATCGCGAAGGAGACGGGCTTACCGGTTCGCGTTGAGCAGTTCGGATTCCCCGCTGCCGGCCAACAGCCGCCGGTGATCGAGGAATACAACTACACGAGCATCAAAACGAACGTCGGCTTCACAGACGCTGACTTCGACCACAAAAACAAAGCGTATGGTTTTTAGTTCGATGGCTCTGTTGGAATTCCGCCTTCACTGCAGTTTGAAAACGAGACGGGGTCGGGAAACGTTTTCTTCGTCACACTCAATGCCACTCAGAAGCTATCCGAGAACGTTCCTCGATATTTTCGGGGAGGAATCACGCGGGTTCGTGTGGCGGAACGGTGTGGTTTTCGACGGAGTCAAGCGTCGTAGGAGCAGTCGGATGTTCGTGATTTCGATCATTGAAACGCTAAATTCCACGCCTCGTTCGTAGCCTTCGCTGTGGCGATGTGCTCGGTAGTTTCAGGCGTTGATCCGTTCGACCACTCAGTGTTTCGGGAAGACGACGGTCCCCGGCTCGCGCTTCTTCACTTTAGTGTGCCAAGTCGAGTGGTGCGTTGTCAGCCAGCGATTCAAGTCATGGTGATGGTAGTTGCTGTCACCGAAGATGACTTGCAAACGCAGGAAGTTTTGGGGGCGATCTTGCCCGGTAACAGCGGTGCGGCGGCACCGCCGCCCAAGACCGCGCTGGCGATGTCGCCGACGTTCTCCCACAGGGGAAACTCTCGATCGACCGCCGACCGATCCACGAGCCCTCGTAACAACTCAAATGCCCGATCAAACTCCGCATCCCGCAACAGATCCACCGGAACCTTGTTTCTTGCCGCCATGCCGATTTGACTCCTGCCCAAAGAAATCAAACGGCTGGCGCAGAACTCATGCCGAAGTCATAGGGCTTCTAAAGTCAGCCCCATTGGGCTAACACCCCCCCCCCGGCTCACCTGCGCAGCTTTTGTGGAAATGTCAGGAGGACAACTTGCCTAAGCACGATGACGAAGACGTCCAGACGCCCATCACAGACAACCTCACCGATGGCGAAGGGCAGTTGCAGTACGTCTCGATCAGCCAAGAGACACGGCGGCGGTATCTCAATTACGCGATGAGCGTGATCATGTCCCGCGCACTCCCTGACGTGCGCGACGGGCTCAAGCCGGTGCAGCGGCGAATCCTCTACGTGATGTATGAGGAACTGCGGCTGATGGCGGCCGGTAAGCCGCGTAAGTGTGCCGGTATCGTCGGTGAGACGCTGGCGAACTATCACCCTCATGGCGATGTCGCTGTGTATGAGGCGCTGGTTCGCATGGCCCAAGACTTCACCCTGCGGTCTCCGCTGGTGCATGGGCAAGGGAACTTCGGTTCGATCATGGGGCTGCCCCCTGCTCATCAGCGATACACGGAAGCGAAGCTCACGGCGATCGCCGAACATCTCATGAACGAGCTGCGGTTCGACACCGTCGAGATGCGGCCGAACTACGACGCTCGCAAGCAAGAGCCTGTCGTGTTGCCGGCGCGATATCCGAATCTGCTGGCTAACGGCGTTTCGGGAATCGCGGTCGGCATGGCGACAAACATTCCGCCGCACAATCTCGAAGAGTTGCTGCGAGCCTGTCTGCACATGATCGACGCGGAGGGTGAAGTCACCGTCGCGCAACTCATGAAGTACGTCAAAGGCCCCGACTTCCCGCTCGGCGGACGCATCGTGACCGATCGCACGTCACTGCGGCTGATGTACGAAGAGGGACGCGGCTCGGTCAAAGTGCGCGGCGAGTGGAAGTTCGACAAAGAGAAGCGGCAAGAAGTCGCGAATCGGATCGTGATCCATTCGATTCCGTACGGCGTCGATACCGGCTCGCTGATGACGCAGTTGGGAGAGATCGTCGAAGGCCGCAATCTGCCGCAGGTGCTGACAGTCAACGATGAGACGAACGAAAAGCTCGGTCTGCGGATCGTGCTGGAATTGAAGAAGGAGGCCGATCCCGACATGGTCATGGCGTTCCTCTACAAGCACTCGGCCCTCGAGCAAAACTTTTCCTACAACGCGACCTGCTTAATCCCTGATGCGACCGGAGCACTCACACCGGCACGCTGCAACCTCGTCGACATGCTGCGGTACTTCCTCGACTTCCGGCTGGAAACCGTTCGCAAGCGGTTCCAATTCTTGCTGGCTCAATTGGAACGGCGGATTCATCTGCTCGAAGGCTTCGCGATCATCTTCGACGGTCTGGATCGCGCGATCAAAATCATCCGCAACAGCGACGGCAAACAAGACGCCGCCGTGAAGTTGATGAAGGAGTTCTCACAGCTCGACGAAGTGCAAACGATGGCGATCTTGGAGATGCAGCTTTACCGCATCTCGAAACTAGAGATCGACGACATCCTCAAAGAACTGGCCGAGAAGCAAGCCGAAGCGAATCGCATCCGCAAGATCTTGAATTCCGAAAGCCGCTTGTGGGGCGTCGTGCGGAGCGAGTTGGAAGAACTCATCGAGCAGTTCCCCGACAAGCGCCGCACCTCGATCGGCAACGCGGAAGAAATCGTGGAATTCGACGCGACCGCCTACATCGTCAAAGAAAACACGAACGTCGTACTAACTCGCGAAGGCTGGATCAAGCGCGTCGGCCGGCTGGCAAAGGCGGAGGGGACTCGCGTGCGTGAAGGAGACAGTGTGCTCGACGTCGTCCCCGGTAGCACGTTGGACACGGTCATCTTCTTCGCCAGCGACGGCATCGCCTACACGTTGCCGATCGACCAAATCCCCGCCAGCAGCGGTTACGGCGAGCCGATCGGCAAGCACGTCAAGATGCAAGACGGCGTGACGCTCGTCGCCGCATTATCGACCGACGCTCGCTTCACACCCGAAGACAAACAAAAGAAAGACGACCCCGCGCCGCGCCCGTATCTGTTGGTCGTGACCGCGCTGGGCAACGTGCTCCGCTTGCCGCTGAGCCCGTTTCGCACCGCGTCGAACAAGAACGGTCGCAAGTTCTGTCGCCTCGTTCCCAGCGATCGAGTCGTCTCGGTCCAACTGATTCGCGATGGTGATTCTGTCTTCTTGGTGACTCACAAAGCTCGCTTAATTCACTTCAAGATCGACGACGTTCCGGTTCTCTCCGGAGCCGGCAAAGGAGTTCGCGGTATCAAGGTCGAGCCGGGCGACACCGTGCTCGGCATGAAGCAAATGACACGCCCCAGCGACACGTTGCAAGTCCGCACGAATGCCGACAAGTCGATGAGCTTCGGCCAAACAAAATACTCAATCACCGGTCGCGGTGGCCGAGGCATCCGCACGAGCCACCGCAGCGAATACACTGAGGTCATCCACGAACCGATCCAACTCGTCGATTGGGCCGCAATCGAAGGCGAAGCGAAGACGTGATGTCGTGGAGCGATCGGGGCATCACACGAAGGTTTTTGGGGGGTTGTCCTCAAGACGTGGGGCGCGAATGAATCACAGCGTTCGTCGTGGAATTCGGATCGCCAGCATTTCGGCGTCAGCAAAGATCGCGGGAGTTCCGCCGGTGTGGATGAAAACGATGTCTTGATCCGCATGGAACTGGCCGGCGCGAATGTGAGCAATCAAGCCTGCGAGTGCTTTGGCAGTGTAGACGTGTTCGACCAAAATTCCTTCCGTTCGCGCGAGCAGCGTCATGGCCTCAAGCCCGGCATCAGACGGAGCGCCGTAGCCGGGACTGAGTTGGCTGTCGTCGAAGAGGATGTCATCGGGTGTGAGTCGCGTGTCGAGTCCCGCCAGTTCAGCCGCTCGATTGGCGGTTGCCGATAATTCTTCACGACTGTCCCACGGCCAAATCATCGGGGCGATGCTTTTGACCGGATATCGCAGCCCCAACGCTTTCGCACCCAGTGCCACGCCCGCTCCGGTCGAACCCGCTGACGAAACGTAAACGGCCGCCGGCTCAAAACCGCTGACGGCTGATTGCTCGACGATCTCAGCCATGCACAGTGCGTAACTCAGCGCGGCCAACGGCAGCACAATTTTCCGATCCCACAAATAGACCTTGCGGCCTTGCGATCGAAACCGTTCAGCGACCTCGGCGATCTTGCGATCGAGTCCCGGCCCGACCGATTCTTCCACGATCTCAAAGCTCGCACCGACGATCTGGTCGAGCAGCAAATTCCCCTGCACGACATCCGGCCCATTCGCAGGCCTGCCGCGTCCGAGCACAAGATGGATATCAAGCCCGACCTTCGCACATGCGGCTGCCGTTTGCCGACAGTTGTTGCTCTGTACTCCCGCGCCCCACACCACCATGTTGGCCCCTTTGGCCAGTGCGTCGCCAATCAAGAACTCATTGTGCCGAGCTTTGTTCCCTCCCATTAGCAATCCTGTGCAATCATCTCGCTTGATCCACACACGCGGCCCATTCGCACTCACCGCCTTGCTGAACCGCAGCAACAACTCCAACGGAGTCGGCAAATGAGCCAGCGGCGTTCGTGGCACGCCAGCGATTCGAGACCGCAAAGCGTCTGTCGTACTTGTCATGAAAGGGAGCTCACCGTGTGCGTCTGGAGATTGACAGCGGCGCGACTTCGAGGGTCGCGGCCATATCGAACGGGCGACTTCTGTTTTCGGGTCGTGCGGCTCGCACCTTGCAAGCATTCCTGACGCGATGAGTTGTTTGTTCTGGAATGCTTTCGCCGACAACATGGTCAAATGAGGACTTGCGTGAAGTCCGACGGCCTTCATTTCGCGTCGTCGTTACGCCACAACCAGCGCAGTGAATCGGGCATGATTGCTCCGCCGTGTTTGCCGTTGTGGCCGCCGTCGCCGAATTCGAATTTATAGTCGTAACCTTTGAACTTGAGCGCCGCCGCCATCTCTTGGTTCGCGAGTGGCCAGTTGCCGTGCAGGTTGTCGAGGTCTCCGGAGCCGTCTTGTAAAAAGACTCGCAACGGCTTCTTCTCTTCTTTGCGAATCAGCGCCGGATAGACGTGACCGCCGCGAATGTTCGTAAAGCTGCCGACGTGGCTGAGCACTTTGCGGAATTGATCGGGCCGTTCCCACGCGACCGTGAAGGCACAGATTCCGCCGGACGAAATCCCGCAGATCGCTCGCTGATTGGGGTCGTCGGACAGTTTGAGTGAGTGCTCTTTCACGACAAACGGCAAGAACTCTTCCAGCAAGAACCGAGCGTACTGATCTCCCAGCGAGTCATACTCAAAGCTGCGATTACTGCGTCCCTTCGCACCGTCCTTCGTCGGCGGAATATTGCCGGGATTGATAAACAGACCAATCGTGATCGGCATTTCTTTCTTGTGGATCAGGTTGTCAAAGGCGACCGTCATGCGGAACTGCCCCATCGGATTCACATAGCTGCCGCCGTCCTGCACGACCATCAGCGCTGCCGGAGTCGAGCCGTCATACTGAGCCGGGATGTAAACTGAGTAATCCCGCACCGCTCCTTCAAAGATTTTTTCGCTCGTGTGTTTGCCAGACACGATCTTCCCCTTGGGCACACCCTCTTGTGGCTGCGAATCGGGACCGAACTGATAATCGTCCGCCGCGTAAGCCAGTGCGAAACAGGTCAGCAACACGAGAACCATCGGGCCAAGAAATTTCATCGGCATGAGCGGCACTCCTTCAACCACAAGCTGTCAGCGTGTGGTTCATTGGGTGAGAGTAGCTTCCGTAGAACGGTTTTCCAAACCGTTCGTTTTTGAATGAACGGTTTGGAAAACCGTTCTACAAAGTCACGACCTCACGATACAGCTTTGCGTGTGCATCGACCATCGACGCGATGCTGAACTCGCGGCGCATTCGCTCGCGTCCGGCGTCACCCATTCGGCGCGCGAGTTCCGCATCGGCCAACAAGCGGTCGGTGAATTGCTGAA
>JAYUFI010000348.1:0-2206 GCA_043738805.1 Planctomycetaceae bacterium
CAGGGAGGTCCGTATCCGCCGTTCACATGGAAGATCGACAGCATCGTCAAGCACAAGCATCAGAAGGCGGCCTACTGCGGCATCCACTACTTCGACAGCGACGCCTACCCGGAGCAATATCGCGGCAAGCTGTACATGGGCAACATCCACGGCGGCTGCATCAACGTGGACAAGTTGCAGCGCGATGGCAGCACGTACTCCGCGACCGGCGAACCGGATTTCCTGACGGCCAACGACGCCTGGTTCATGCCCGTGGTGCAGAAGACCGGCCCGGACGGCTGCCTCTACATTTTGGATTGGTACGACCGCTACCACTGCTACCAAGACGCCAACCGAGACCCCGCCGGCATCGACCGCCTCAAAGGCCGACTCTACCGCGTCAGATACAACGGCAAGGCGGCCAGCGCGGACAAGAACGCGAACGCACGGGCCGATGGGATTGATAGGACCAATGGGACGGATACGACCAATGAAGAATCTCAGCCGCTCATCAATTCCATAAGTCCCATGCGTCCTATTCGTCCCATCAGTCCTATGGCCGGTGGCAACATCGATGAGAACCCCATCACCATTCAACCACCCCAAGCACGACGACCCAACGTGCCCGCCATCCAAGTCGCATTGGCCGCCAACCAACCAGCGGCAAAAGCCCGCGTGTATCCGTTGATCGATCTCGCGAAAGAGACCGACGAGCAACTCATCGAACGGCTCGGAGCGAACAACGATTTCATCCGCTGGACGGCCACGCGGCTGTTGCAGGAACGAAACACTCAAAACATCGCTGACTTGCTTTTCCGAATCGCAATTCAAGAGTCAAAGTTTCCGACGAAGAAACAACTCCACGCAACTTTTGCCATCGCGGGAATGGACTCCGAGTTACGCCAGAAGCAAGAAATTGCCCACCACAAAACCACCACGATTTGGGCGTGGGGATTACGGATGCTAAGCAACTTCACTCATTCCAGTCCGTCGTCTGCACAAGCCGCAGAATATAACGAGGTCGCATTTGCGGCCTCTGTCGAACGTGAATCGTTCCGCACTGCGCCACCTGATGTGCGTTTGCAATGGGTCAACTGGTCATCGCGGCTCCGAGCTAAACGTCGCGATTCGCGACATTTTTTCGAGGTCATGTTGATGCAGCTAACATGGGCGGAGGACGACAAGTTGCTCCCGAAGATCATTTGGCAAAACTTGCATCCGTACCTGGAGGATGAATGCGACACGTTCATCGAAATCCTCGGAGCTACGAGTCATCTCAAATCGAAGCCCGTCGCCGACCTGATGCCGCGCGTCGCCGAGCGCATCCTCGGCCGGCAGAAGTTTGATGCGCAGCCGATTGGAAAATTGTTTGCGTTGCTGCGGGACGATCATCCGCAAATCGGGCGGCAAGTGCTGGAGGTCATCTCGGCCAAGGTGCAGTCGGGCGAGTTGAAAGGCGAAAAGCTCGATCAACTCAAAGACGCGATGGAACCAATCCTGAAGCCGATTGTCGGAGTCGAATCGAAGCACCCACTGCGACTAGAAGCGTCGTTGCTGTCGCTCAGTTGGGGTGACCGTGGACCAGCCGTCGGAACGGCGCGGTCGATGATTCTCAATAGGGAAGAGGCTCCCGCTCAACGACTGGCAGCTTTCAATGCGTTGATCTCAGCCAAGGATGGCTGTGTCGCTCAAGTCACTCGCGGAATCCTCAGTCGCAAGCCAGCGGAGCCGTCAGCATTCGTGGCCGATTTCATGGCCGCACTCGGTCGCATGGATAGCGGCAAACTCGAAGTGGAGGTTGGCAACGAACTCGTGACACGATTCGCCGAGCTGCCCCCCGAACTGCAATCCTCAGCCATCGAATTGCTGACACAAAGAGCTGGCTGGTCGAAGCGATTGCTGGCTCAAGTCGGCGAGAAAAAAATCGCGGCAACCGCCATCAACGTGAATCAAGCGCGGCGCATCCAAGCTCTCAAGGACAAAGAACTCAACGACCTGCTGAGTCGCCATTGGGGCCAAGTCCGCGACACGCGCAACCCCGATCGAGAAAAGGTCGTCGCCGAGATGAAGTCGCTCATTCGCCAAAAGCCGGGCGATCCATTCGCGGGAGAAAAAGTCTTCAAACGAGTCTGCGCCGCGTGCCACAAAATCTACGGCGAAGGCCCGGACATCGGCCCCGACATCACCTCGAACGGCCGCAACGATTTCAACCAACTCCTCTCGAACG
>JAYUFI010000349.1:0-15634 GCA_043738805.1 Planctomycetaceae bacterium
GGTGTTCTTCATCTGCGGAGCGTTTTTGTTTGGGATGGCTTTGTTCTGGAAAAAGAGAAAATCATGAGCACTGGAATTGAAGAAGCGGCCTCAAGCAACAGCGTTTGGTCTTGGATTCAACGGCGCGAACGAGTGCTATTGATTCTCACCGTCGCGTTTCAGTTGGGCGTGTTGGGCTCGATGATCGCGCAGAGCGGTTGGACGCATCTCACCGGCGACACCGTTTTGTTTCACGTGATCCCGGTCGATCCGCGCGACATGTTTCGCGGCGATTATGTCATCTTGCGGTACGAGTTCAGCGGCATCAGCCCGAGTGGCAACGGCTTGATCGCCGAAGCGCGGGTCGGTCACGACATCTTCGTAACCTTGGCCGTTGATGCGGATGGCCGCCATTGGAGCGCGACTTCGGCCACCTACGAGCGACCGGCATCAGGCCGCTACATGAAGGGCAAAGTGATCGGGCCGGGGAACATCGAGTTCGGCATCGAGTCGTACTTTGTCCAAGAAGGAAAGGGCAAAGAGTACGAAGAGGCTCGCACCGCGCGGCATCTCTCGGCGGAGGTAGTTTTGACTGAGAACGGTGAGGCGAGTTTGAAACGGCTGGTCTTGGAATAAACGGCTGAACTTCAAGCGTGGATCGCGAAGAGCTCAACAGGCGACGATCGCAGAGTCTCAAGCCGGAGGCTTGGCAGTAATTAGCCGGGGGCTGAGCGCAGCGACGCCCCGGAAAAGAGAATGCGGAATTGAACTCGACCCTCAGCAGGGTCGCAGCCTGAGTTGCTGGCATCCCGCTGGGATGCAATTTCATGGTCACTCACGATCCGGAGGTGTCGCTTCGCTCAGCCTCCGGCTAATGGCTGAAAACCCTCCGGGTTGAAAACAGGCGGCAATTCGCTGGATGCCTCGATCTTTTTTTCGACACCGGCCAATGAGCCTCTTTTTGCGAACGTCTCGTTGACCGGCTCAAGGCGGCGACGATATTGTCCGATCTCGCATCAGAAGATTCCGATTCGTAGAGCAGGCAGTTCTCCTGCTCTCGGAAGGCGAGCCGCCTGTCGCTACGAGGAAACAATTATGCTGACGATCGAACACGTTCGCCCGACTCAGAACTGCCAAGGAATGTCTCGTCGCACAGCGATCAAAGCGGGATTCCTCGGCTTGGCCGGATTGTCGCTAGGTGACTTGCTGCGTCTGCGAGCGAACGGAATGGCGGCGAAGAACGACAAGTCCGTCATCTTGATCTGGTTGGATGGCGGACCGAGTCAGCTTGAATCGTACGACCCGAAGCCGCACGCGCCGTCCGATTATCGTGGGCCGTTCGGGGCATTGCAGACCAACGTGCCGGGGATGATCGTCTCCGAGACGTTGCCGCTGCACGCGAAGCTGGCTGACAAGATGGCTTTCGTGCGGTCGGTGCATCACGACAACGGCGATCACTTCGCGGGTGCTCATTGGATGCTGACGGGCCGGTTCGGCTCGAACGCGGCGAGCTTGCCTCAAAAGTATCCGGGAGTCGGCGCGTACATCTCGAAGCTGCGCGGCCCGAACGTTGCGGGGATGCCGGCGTATGTCGGGCTGCCGGCCGCTCAGAGCGTGTATCTCTTCCCCGGCTATCAGGGAGCTGCGTACCTCGGAGCGGCTTACAACCCATTCGACGTGGATACTGAAACGAAGTACCTGGGCTTTAACTCGCAGGTCAACATCGGCCGTCCGAAGTGCCTCGACAGTTTTGGAAAACTAGAACCGGCTCGCGCGGGCGATCGGCAGTCGTTGCTCAGCGGCCTCGACCAGATTGAGCGACAAGCCGATCAGTCGGGCTTGATGAAGACGATGGACCGGCATCAGCAAGCGGCGTTCTCGATGGTCTTCGGTGGCAAAGCGCGCGAAGCGTTCAATCTCAATCTGGAAGACCCGAAGGCGATCGACAAGTACGGCAACAACCCGTGGGGCAAATACACGCTAATGGCTCGACGATTGGTTGAAGCAGGGACGACGTTCGCCACCGTCGATATGCCGCACTGGGACGATCACTCGAACATCGAGAAAGGTCACGGCAGCAAATTGGAAGCGGTTGATCGGGCCGTCTCAGCACTGATCGACGATCTCGACGTGCGCGGCATCCTCGACCGCACGCTGGTCATCGTCATGGGCGAATTCGGTCGCACTCCGAAAATCAACTCCGGCCAACCCGGCATTCCGATCCCCGGCCGAGACCACTGGGGCAACGCCATCAGCGTGATGATGGCCGGCGGCGGCTTGAAGGGCGGAGTCGTTGTCGGAGCCACGAACTCGAAAGCCGAATTCCCCATCGAACGCGCGCTCAAACCCGCCGATATTCTCGCGACGGTCTATCACGTCATGGGGATCGACCCAACGACGTCGTTCAAAGACTTCGCCGGGCGACCAGTGCCAATGCTCGATGAAGGGACGGCGATCGCGGAGTTGATCTGAAATGAGCTTTGACCAAAATGAATTTATTGAGCGACTCCTTAACAGCAATTCTGCGGGGGCCCTTGCGTGGCTCAAAAAATCGAAGCGATCCTCGATACGAAATCTCGCCTGAAGAATCGTTCGCTCTTGTCGGCGAACTTTATGGACTCGGTGCCGGAGTATGTCTGGGCCATCGAAATTGACGAATATTCGAATGGGCAAAACACCGGCTAGATCGTGGTAGAACTTCCCGATGATGCCGAGGAACGCAACGCGATTTTCGGATGGCAAGCGATTGTGGTTGAGCCTCTCGGATTTGAAGCCGATGCTGATGTTGGACAGACGCACTTGTTTGTCATGTTGGATTGAGTGATGCGGAATGCCATCGCACATCCGGGGAGCTGATCATGCTGCTCCGTTTGAGGTTCTGTATGAAGTTGAACTCTGCTACGCAGAGCGTTCGCTTGGAACAACCTGTTTTGTCTTCTGCGTAAGTGGCTGTCGCTCAAGCCAACTCTTCAGCGGAGGTACAAAAACTCTTTCGTGTTGATCAGCGCGTGAGTCAGTTCATTCCAGACAGCCGCGTTGCTGGTCCAAGTTTCGCTTGGCAAGCCGAGTACGACGGTTTGAGATTTTAGGAAGTCGATCGTTCGCTTTGACTCGGCCTCAGTCGGTGGTCGCGAGTACGTGATCAACCACAAAGCACGAATCCGCTCTTCGGGATCGGGCAACACGGAGACACGATCCGCCAACAGGCCCGATTGGACGGCAACGAATTTGTCGTTGAGCAGCGCGAGGCTTTGAGCCGGGACGTTCGTGACGTGGCGTTGCCCGACGGTCAACACGGGCTTCGGCTGGTCGAATGCGGTCAGCAGCGGCAGCGGATAATTGCGACGCGCTTCGAGATACAAACTCCGCCGTCCGTGACCGTCCAATGGTCCCGCGACGGGGTTCTCAAAATCTTTGTAAGCCGAGGGCAACGGCAGCGGCACACCGAGTCCTCCGCAACGTCGATCGAGGCGTCCTGAAACCGCCAGCAGCGCATCACGCAACGGCTCCGCGTCCAACCGCCGCACGTGAGCGTGCGACAGCAGCCGATTGCTCGGATCGCGCTGACGTGCTTCCGTCGAAGCCACGGACGACGCCTGAAACGCTTGGCTCGTTAGCATCAGCCGCAGCATCTGCTTGATCGACCAACCCGACTCGATGAACTCGGCCGCCAGCCAGTCGAGCAATTCTGGATGAGTTGGCGGCTCTCCAAGTTGGCCGAAGTTATCGACCGTCTTCACCAAGCCGACGCCAAAGACATGCTGCCAAAGCCGATTGACCATGACTCGCGCTGTCAGCGGATTGCGGGGGTCGAGAAGTGCGTCGGCCAGTTGCCGACGACCAGAGCCAATGAAACGATCGGTGCTGGTCTCCGGCGTTTCCAAAATCTTCAAATATCTGCGTGGGACTGTTGCGCCCGCGCGACGATAGTTGCCTCGCGGAAAAAACTGTTCGTCGAACCCCGCTTCGTCGGCCACGCCCGGTGCGCGAGTCGGAACTGGGACTCGTTGTTCAATCTCGCGATAGGTGGCCAACAATCGAGCCAACTCGTGATCCGCCGGAGCCTCGTTCAACAACACGCCCGTTCGCAGCAACGCATCGACAAAGCGAGCCTCATCGTCGGTACAACGCTCCTCGACCCACGCATTGATCGCGGACTGCGCGAGACCGACGAACTGCATTGCGACGGCCGGCCAATTCGGTTCGGACTTCCAAAACTCGATCGGCAACAGCGGAGCGACTTCCGGGACCGGGCCTTGATCGTGAAACACGACCGAGCGAATCCCGGCACCACTCCGTCCGTCGGTGAAGAGCCGCGAGGCATCGGGGATCTTGCCCGGATACGGCATCTCATCGCGCGGGATCACTTCCAAATACGCTCGACGCCCCGCCCAGTTCGGTCGGATCGGCAGCGTGTACCACTGCAAGCGAGGGTCGTTCATCGACGGCATCACGGCGGAGAACAGAATTCCGTCCGCTTGAAAGTTCTCAATCACCAATCGCACGCGCCCGCCGTTGACACCCCCCGCCAACACGCTGATCAATTTCATATCGAGCGTAAAATTCGGCGACCGCAACGTCCCGCCGTGTTTGTTGCTCAGCAGATGCGAGTAACGTCCGCGCGGCAAGAGCGCAGTGACGACGTTGTTGCCGATCGGCTGCACCACGAACTCGCCGGGCATGCTGGTCTGCTGAAAGTTGTCCGCCGTAAACCAGTCCGAAGCCTTGGCGAACGGGGTGCCGTCAGGCCCCTGGTTCTTCTTTTTTGGCGTATCGTTTGAATCAATAACTGCTGCCACCGGGGGGCTGACGCCGCCCCGTTCGTCGGATGAGTCGTGGACAAAGTCGGCATACAACCGGAAGCGTTCTGGCAACGGACTCGCTCGCCGTTCCGCAGCGTTCTTCCAAACTGCGGCGAGATCATTCCACAACTTCGCATCGACCGAGTCCTCTTTCTTCCCCTGTTCGACGTGAGCTTTCGCCAGTCGAGCGATCGGATGCAGCGGCTCGGCCGGCTTGTCGAGCGCGGCCTTCAACGCCAGTCGCCAACGATGCATCTCCGCCTCCAACGATCGAGTCCCCGCCGGAAAGGACGGCGCGACGGCAGCCTCTTTTGTCGGCCCGACCTTGTCGTCTTTCTTAGGTTCGACTTTCGGATCAGCTTCGAGAACTCGATCACGCGCAGCGACGACCGCCGTCGGCCAGTGCGTCAGTTGTTCCTTCCACAACACGGCGAGTGCTTGGCGAATCGGTCGCTTGAGGTCGGTCAACTGCTGATCGAACTCATGAATCCGTTGCGGGCTTTCTAAACGGTGCATCGTCGTGCGCGTGCTGGCGAAGATGCCGTACAGCGCGTGAAAGTCCCGCGCGGAGATCGCGTCGAACTTGTGGTCATGACAGCGAGCACACGCGATGGTCAGCCCTTGAAACGTTTTCCCGAACGCATCGATCTGGCCGTCCAACACCGAAATTTCTTCCGCCTTCACGTCGAGCGGTGTCGGATAAAACTCCACGAAGCGAAAGAACGCCGTCCCGATCGGCGATTCGTTGATCCCCAGCGTCGGGTTCCAGCGCGGCGGCAAAGTGTCTCCCGCCAGATGCTCACGCACGAAGCGGTCATACGCGATGTTGCCGTTGAACGCGCGGACGAGATAGTCGCGATACTGAAACGAATACGGGATGAGCGGATCATGTTCCGACCCGTGCGTGTCGCTGTACCTGACCAAATCCATCCAGTGCCGCGCCCAATGCTCACCAAACTGCGGCGACGACAGCCACCGATCGACCAATTGCTCGTAAGCCGATTCCGATGAATCAGCCACAAACGCTTCGACTTCATCCACAGCGGGAGGAAGTCCAGTTAACGCGAAGGAGGCTCGACGAGCCAACGTCCAACGATCTGCTGGTTGCGCCGGAACAATTTCGTCAGCGTCCATCTTCGCCAACAGAAACCGATCGATTGGATTGAGCGGCCAGTGACCATCACGCACTGTCGGCGGAACGCTCTTCTTCACCGGTTGCCAACACCACCACTTTCGCCGTTCTGCGAGTTTCGCTTCCCAACCTCCGCCACTACGTTCGCTGTCGGGAGACTCGCGCGGATCAACCGCTCCACGTCGCACCCACTCCACCAGCAATTCAATTTCCGCGTCTGGCAACTTTTCGTCGGGCGGCATCATCAAGTCTTTGCTCGATCGCCGCACCGCTTTGATCAACAAACTTTCGTCGGGCTTCCCCGGTACGATCGCTGTCCCGGTGTCGCCTCCCTTTCCCCAACCGCTACGCGAATCAAGCGTGAGTCCGCCCTGCAATTCCTTGGCCCGATGACTGTGACACTCATAGCAACGGCGTTCGAGAATCGGCTGGATCTGCTTCTCGAAATACGGACGCTCGTCCTCTGCTCGAATCGGTGCGACGAGCAACAACGTTCCGAAGAACACGCAGATCAATAAACGAGGATCGTTCACGAAGTCCCTCATCTTCGCGGTTGTGTCCGAGAAAACCTTGGAGGCAGTCTATCGACGATGCAGCAGCGCGGCATTCATCAATGTGCCCGTGCCGCACGGAAACCGTCTCCTTTTAAGGCTTCTTCAAATGAGAAGCCGTTGAGAGATGTGTGGTCGCATCGCGAGAGTAAACGCGACCAACTCGTCAAACGCGATCTCAACTCACGGGCTTGAAACCCATGTCTTTGAATTGCGATGACTCAATCGGTGAAGTCAATTTGACGGTCACGATTTCCTGCCAGGGGACAATGATTGAGCGAGCGCCCGTCGTATCCGGTCGGTCGCGTTCGAGCAGAACCATTTGTTCGGCAACCTGAAAGCTACTGAAAGCGATCGGTTCGTTGACGGATGTCACGACGATTCCCACCTTCGGAATCGTTACCGGCCAACGTTGAAAGAGCATCTTCCAAGCGAGGATTTTTTCCATGACGAGCACTCCGTTGCTAAAGCAGTTTGGCGGCACAACACGATGACCAAAGCTGAGTGCGGGTCAACGATTCGCGTTGGTTTGGTCAATAAGAAAACCCGAGCAACCTCGTGGTTGCTCGGGTTTCTAACGCGAATGACCCCAAGGGGATTCGAACCCCTGTTGTCGGAATGAAAATCCGGTGTCCTAGGCCTAACTAGACGATGGGGCCAAAAAGCGGCCCACACTTTAGGGTCTACCTAGCGACTGTCAAGCCGTCCGGAACGGTGAGTTATTGAGGAGCGAAATTCTCTGTAGGAGCAGCCACCTTTGTCGCCCCCACCGATTCCTGTTGCTGAATCGACGCCAAAATTTCACTGCGATGAACCGGGACTTCGCGCGGAGCTTGAATTCCTAGGCGGACTTTATCCCCTTTGACTTCGATCACCGTGACGACAATGTTCTCGGCGATAATCACGCTCTCATTGCGTTTACGAGAAAGGACTAACATGGCGGGTAAATCTCCAAAATCCCCATCGTTGGTATCGCATCAGGTGTCCCATCGGACTGATTGCCAGGATGAGTACGCAAACAATTCGCCTAGCATCAAAAAATGTTTGACGGAATTCTAGTCGTGAGACTCCCTTGGTCAAGGATCTACGGCAAGATGTTCACTTGACATTCACAATGATGTCGTTTTACGCCATCTTGGTTTGACCAAGTTTGCTATCTCCTCAAGTGCTAGATAAAGAAGCCTTGCTCGAAGTCGGCCTCGCTGATCACTGCTATTGCCAGTACCCTACGCGGGTTATTTGGCATGCGGTTTGGTTCATACAGGTCACACGGTGCCGTCGCCAGAGTTTCTTTGCTAGCCATGCTGTTTTTGAATTCAACGGGCCGATAGTGTCCGACCACTCAGTGAGAGACTCGGATGATTTTTGATCCCAGTGTTTCTGGCAATGCGCTGGCCCACCATATTTTGGTGGTTGAAGATGATCCCGCTTCAGCCGACTCGTTGAAGGCCATGCTGGAAGCAAACGGTTTTCGGGTGCAAGTCGCGAAGGACGGTGGACAGGCTCACTCGGCGTTCCGCATGAGGCGGCCGGACTTTGTCATTACTGATCTGATCCTGCCGGGCGAAAACGGCTACGAACTGATTGATCGAATGAAACGGTCGGATGAAACAGTTCCGGTCCTTGTTCTGTCGGCGATAGCCTTGGATGAGTCAAAAATTCTGACGGATCGCTTGGGCGCTGACGGCTACATCACCAAGCCGGTAGCCTCTAATGTGCTGCTGGAGGAGATCCAGTCGATTGCACAACGTGTTTGGGAGCGGACACACCTCGATCAACAAAAAGAAGAAAAGCGAATCAGATTCAATTGTCGGTGCGGCAAGAAATTCAAAGTCAGTCACGTGCATCGAGGGCGAACGTTAACATGCCCCGACTGCGGCGAGCCGTTGATTGTTCCGCGGTATGAATGAGGCGATCGTCAACGCGAATCCGACTGGAATAGTTCGCGATTGATCTCACGTTGAGTTGTTGCCGCAGTGTTTCATGGTCTGTGGAAAAGCGTTCGCGATGGCGGTTCTCATCATTCTTTCAGGCAAGCATCAGGGCAAACGACTTACGGTTCCTGACGGTGAAGTCGTGGTCGGACGCGATGAAACGTGCCAAGTTCGCCTCGCGACAAATGAGGTCAGCCGGTTTCATTGCCGAATTCGGAGCATTGGTCAACGAGTCACGGTCAGCGATATGGGAAGCCGTAACGGCACGTTGGTCAACGACGCCATCATCAATGGCGAAGTCGAACTCAAGCCTGATGACATTCTGCGAATCGGCCCGGTGTCGTTTCAATTAGTTGGAAAAAAAGCCGAGCCTCCGAGCCCGGAAAAAAAGAACCCTTCGGACGACAGTATCTTGGACTGGCTGGCTGACGAAGAAGAAAGTCAGACCGGCGATACAACGATCATTCCCCGCACTGCGGCACCGGCTCGCGTTCCAGATGTGCCCGCAATTGTTGCTCAGAGCGTTTCGTCGGAGACGCCGCTGCCGCCTCAGAAGAAATTCAAGACGGTCGGCGAAGAAGGGGAAGACATTATCCAACGGCATTTTGAATTGGTTCAAAATGGCAAACTGCCGAAGCGAATTTTGGCATTGAAGCCGCGATAACAAGCGTCTCATGAGCATCCAACAACGACCAGAAAGTGACGGCGAATGCGGATTATTGCTGGGCTGTATCGACGACGAAAATTGATGTCCAATCCCGGTCTGACGACCCGCCCGATCACAGACTTCGTCAAAGAGACGCTCTTCGGTCGCTTAGAAGATGAACTCGTCGGCAAGAAGGTCGCTGACATTTTCTCCGGGACTGGGACAATCGGCTTTGAAGCGCTCAGCCGCGGTGCCACAAGTGTTGTCTTTTTGGAAAAAGACCCGACTGCATTTGAGTTGCTCAAGCGAAACGTCGCAGCACTCGGAGTCGAGTCGGATTGCCTCTGCTGGAAGACCGACATCTTTCGCTGCTCGTTTCGCCCAAAAGGGGACGGGCCGAGATTTCTGCCGCTCGATTGGATCTTCTTTGATCCGCCGTTTGAGATGATCGAAGGCTTGCAGCCCGGTGCCGAAATTTTTCGAGCCCTCCGGCAACTGTCGCGAGACGACATCAGCGTTCCGGATGCTCGCCTCGTGTTGCGCACGCCGGCTCGTGCTGAATTTCAAATGCCCCCGATGTGGGAAATGGAAAAACACTGGCCGTTCTCACGCATGGAGGTCTTTGTCTACCGCAAGAAGCAGACTGATCCAGAGTCGGCTGAGTTGCAGTCAGCCGCGCTTGCGGACGAGATCGCAGCAGACGAATGCTCATCAATCGAAGAGTGTGCGTCACAGGAGTAGCAGGAGTTTCGCATGAGCGTCCTCGATCGGTTTCGTCTCGATGGAAAGCGGCTCTTCATCACCGGCGGAAGTCGCGGGCTCGGTCGCGAAATGGCGATCGCCATCGCTGACGCGGGTGCCGATGTCGTGCTCGTTGGGCGTGATCAAGAGAGCTTGGCGACAACTGCGGCCGATATTCATCAACTCGGTCGCAAGGCCGATGTCATTTCCGCAGACATCGGCATCCCCGCTGATTGCGAGCGAGCTTGTCGGCAAGCCCTCGATCAATTCGTGCCGATCGACATTCTCATCAACAACGTCGGCGGACGTCGGATCAATATTCCGGTCGAGGAACAATCGCTCGAACAGTGGCAGCAGATCATGGACATCAATCTGACGAGCACGTTTCTTTGCACGAAACTGATCGGTGGCGAGATGGTCAAACGGGGGCTCGGCGGGCGAGTCATCAACATCGCGTCGATTTCAGGCATGGTCGCCAATCGCGGCATTGGCGGTCGCAGTTATGAGACGTCAAAGGCCGCCGTGATTCAATTCACTCGTGCGGTGGCGACCGATTGGGCTCCACACAAAATCAACGTCAACGCGATCTGCCCCGGCGGCTTCATGACGGAACCGAACGTCCGCTGGGCATCACAGAATCCACAAGTCATCGAAACATTCAAACAACAAATCCCCATGGGAGACTTCGGTCAGCCGGAAGATTTGGGCCCTTTGGCCGTGTACCTCGCCAGCGATGCCGCTCGATACGTTACCGGTGCGGCGATCGTGATCGACGGCGGATACACGTTGTGGTAGTTGAGCGATCTTCGTCAGGCAAATCTCACGTCCGCTTGTAGGAATCCCTCCGATTGAGTGGACTGCAAATTCGGTGCAGGCCAAAAGATGGCAAGACTCATCGAGACGAGTCCACCTGTTTTTCCCGACACGACGAAGCAGCACAAAGTCCCGCGCACGATTGGCCGATTCGTAGCACAGGCGGCTCGCCTGATTTTTTTTCGTAGCATCATCCAAACGGGCGAGCCGTCTGTTCTGCGTTTTCGACATGCTCCGAACATCAGGCTTCAGCACTTCAGACAAGAGGACCACCGATGCCCTCGTTAGAAATCATGAACCAGCATGACTCGGCGTCACGGCGTTCAACAACACCGCAACCATCGGCTCTCGCCGAGTTCCAATCGCAACGGCAAGCAGCACAATATCGCGAAGACTGTTTCCAAGCATGGCAACATCGCTGGGCTGATGCGAAAGATCATTTGGTCAAACGACTAGACGCCATCGACGAACAACTCACTCACTTGGCAGACGGTAAACGCACGTTGCCAAAACTGACGCTCGTCGGCAATGACTTCTTCAACGAAACGTAGGCCGGGCCTCCAGCCCGACCAGAACGCCCTGGAGAGCCGTCCTACGCCAAGATCGGCACGACTGCTGTTTGTAGCGTGCCGCCGGTGACATGCACTTCACTGTCAGGACCAACAAGCACGTTAATCTCGCTGCGGACTCCAAACTCTGGCAGGTAGATGCCCGGCTCGACGGAGAAGCAGGTGCGCGGCAGGACCAGCCGTTCTTCGTGAGTCTCCAAGTTGTCCATGTTGGCTCCGTTGCCGTGAACCTCTTGGCCGATGCTGTGGCCGGTGCGATGCACGAACTTGTCACCGTATCCGGCGGCGATGATCACGGCTCGGCAAGCGTCATCCACTTCCCAACCTTGAAGCGGACGCTTCGCCGCGAACGCCGATTTGACGCATGCAATCGCTGCGTCGCGAGCGTTCGCCACGACATTGAACACTTCTGTGATGCGTGCCGGCACGCTCTCTCCCACGAAACCGGTGCGAGTCAAATCGCTATAGACCGATCGCGGTTGATCGAGCTTGCCCCACAGATCGATCAAGACGAAATCCTCTTTGCGGATCGTCGTGTTGGCACCTGTCCCCGTTTCGTAGTGCGGATCGCCACTGTTGGGACCGACTCCCACGATCGGTGGGTGATACGTCGTCACGCCATGCCGAGCGAAGTGATCCATGATGACTTGTCGCACGACGGCTTCGGTCGTTTCTCCGCGTGAGCGGATTTCGTCCGCGATGAACTTCCAAGCGACGCCATACGCGCTGTCGGTAACTTTCTCCGCTTCAAAGTGCATCCGGATTTGATCGTCGTCCCACGCCGCCTCGAAGAGCTGAATCAAATCTCCCGAAGACGCAACGTCCACGCCGAGTGACTTCACCAACTCTATGGTTCCTGCATCAACGCGCGACACATACGGATTGCCATTGCGCGGCGAGTACTCCATCGCAACTCGCTTCATCTCGCCGACAAGGCTCGCGATGCCCGCTTCCAATTCCTGCCACTTGAGGTAGACGGTTTTTGATCCCGGCAAATGATCGATCGCTCCGGTCTCGATCCGATGCACCAGCCGCTTCGGCTCACCGTGAGCCGGAATGCAGTAGAAAAACCGCCGCGACGTCACCGGCATCTCCCCCATGCCAAGCACTCGCCGAGCCAACACGTTGCTGCCTCGAAAGTCATACAACAGCCAACCATCAAACCCGAATTGCCGCAGTGTTTGTTGAATCGCAGGGAGGTCGAACATTGTGTTTCCTTGAAACATCTCAGTAGAAAAACAACCGGGGCCGAGAACACAGGCTTCGCGTCCCCGACCCCATTTAATCATCGCCTTGTCAAACTGACTCACTGCAAGAAGAAAAACCGCTCGGCTTCTTTGACGGTTTTGGGGTCTTGCTCGCGAAGTTTTTCGAGGTTGGCTCGCGCCTGCAACGCGGATGCGGGAAGGATGTCCGGCTTCACGGTCTCGGCGGGCTTGTCGGTTTTGGGTTTGTCATCGGGCTTCGCTTCAGCCTTCGGCGGCGCGACCTTCGCGGCGGTCAGCAGGTAGCGGACGATCGCGCGCTTGATCGACGGGACGTTGTAGTCCCCTTCGCCGTAGAGCTTCATCAGGCGGTCTTGCACCGACCAGTCTTCCCAGCGAGCGAGATCGGCCACGACGAGGTCGGCCAGTTCGGGGCGGTCGAGCAATTCTCGCATCGATTGCCGTAGGCGTTCCTTCGAGATGCGACCGCTGCCGTAGGTCCACATGAAGCGGAGCGCCTGCATCGCCGCATACGTTTCGCTGAAGGGAGCTTTTTTATCTTTCAGCTTGCCCTGGTCGATCAGATCCAAGCCCTTGTCGCCGGTGAGCAGCAAGTAACCGGAGATCAGACCGTCGATACCCAGACGGAAATCCTGAACCTTCTCGTCGATCTTCGCCGCCAACATTTTGGCGTCGTCATCATTCCCGCAGAGTCCCAGCAGCAATCCGTACAAACCCAGCCGCGTTGGCGCGGTCTCTTTGTTGCTGATCCATTTGCGGATCTTCTCACGATCCATCTTGTCCTTGATCTTGACGATCTCTTCATACGGGGCGTTCGCGAATTCGCCATACGCATCGTTCGACACCAGTTGGTCGGAGAACTCCAGAAACTTCAGGAAGTATTCCAAGCGTTTGCCGGGCATCGACTCCGGCGACGGGGACTGCACGATGTATTGGTACGTGGTCTCCGTCACTTCCAGCGGGCTGCTCCAGTCGATCTCTTTGTCCTTCGTGCCGAAGAGCATGAAGAGGTCACCCTTCTTGCCGGCTCGGAAGCGCGGGACAGTAATCTTGTCGTCCTTCTTGAGTTTGTCCTTCGGCCCGCGAGCCACCTCGATGATCGAATAAGTCGTGCTCCCCGCCGATTTCTCTTCCGGA
This sequence comes from Planctomycetaceae bacterium, assembly GCA_043738805.1. Taxonomy (GTDB): domain Bacteria; phylum Planctomycetota; class Planctomycetia; order Planctomycetales; family Planctomycetaceae; genus SXKJ01. The sequence goes on from JAYUFI010000349.1 coordinate 13,531, forward strand.
GCTTTTCCATCGACCCACTGCGCGAGCACCGCCGCATCCGCCGCCGTCAATTGCTCGCTAAGCGTCAGCGACGGAGCCGAGCAAAACGGACAGCAGCGAGCGGCCATGTTGAGATGCCGCTCCGCGTGAACGGTCTGCGGAACGAGGAGAGCAAAAGCGGCGAGTACGATGAGCAAGCGGAATTTCATGGCGGGCTTCCTTTTGTAGTGCAAGCTTCCAGCTTGCAACTGCATCACATTCGTCATCGCTCAAGCGGCCAAATTGAATGGCGATCGAGACCGCAGAGAGCTTGCAAGCTGGAAGCTTGCACTACGAGAAACAGACTACTTCTCAATCACGATCGCATCTTCCAGTTCGTACATCGCGGTGAATTTTTCGATCTCTGATTTGATGCGAAAGATTCCAACGACATCAAACGGACGGTTCTGAATGTAACTGGTCGTGACCCCTTTTCGCAGGAACGTGTCTACCAAATCGTATTCCTTGGGAGTGCGGCCGAAGCAACAGATTTGATTGTCTCGCGCCAACACGAACCCTCGGATGCCGGTGTCCTGAAACGGCGGATACATGAAGCCACGAACTCGAACACGTTTGCCGTCGAGTGCCTTCAACCACTTCGGCAGCTTCTCAACAGCGTCAGTCGGAACCGGATCGAGGTTTATGACCTTCAGCAGATCGAAGTCATCAAAGCTGATGCGGATTGCACTCTCTGGCCCTTCGACTGCGAACGTGCGAGTTGTTTCTGTCTCAGGGGGAGGGGACTGTGGACCGACGGCAGGATTCTTGCTCGGAGATGTTTCTTGCGAGTTCGATTCGACGGCGCTGGTCTTCAACTCGCTCGATGCCGGGACGACATCCGCATCAACTTTTTTGATCGGCGAAAGTTCAGGAGCAGTCGAAGTCGCCTCGTTGCCCAACGTGACGGTCGCTGTTGGCTTCAACGAATCGCGACCTTCCGAATGACCGCAACCGGCTGCCGACCACAAAGCAACGCAGACAATTCTCACGAGCATCCCCGCGAATCGCGAAGAGCGTGATTGAGATTTCTGGCTGAGTGGCATTCTGGAACTCCGTCCGATTCGTCATTGAAAAGTGTGGCACGACGCTCCGCGTCGTGATGGTCTTGTTGGCGAAAACGAATTCTTTGGAAAGACATCTCACGACGCGGAGCGTCGTGCCGCACTAATACCACGTCTTCGCCGGACCGAAATGAGTCGCATCCAGTTCAAAGGCGGGCTCCAGGTTGCCGGCTCGTCGCAAATCTCGCAAGCGGAATGTCCCCGCGACGGAAACCATCCCCTGACCAAATCGAGCGGTCTGTCCTTTGGCCATGCGCACTTTGATCATGTCGGTCAGTTTTGGTTGGCCACCAAAACAGCAATCGCCGTTGTCTCGACACAAGATGAAGGTCTTGAGCCCGTCCGTCGTCTGCTCCGGGTACATATAGCCTTTGAGAAAGACTTGCTTGCCGTTGAGTTCTTCAATGTCGGGATGAAACTTCTGCTGATTGTCCTCAATCACAAATCCCTTCTTGGAAATGTCGGTCGAGAAGCTCAGTCGCTGGCAACCTTCTGGAAGCTCGGATTGAAACCAGTAAACGTGCAACGCGATCCCGCTCACAAACAGCAGCGACGACATCACGACTCCCGACTTCGCCATCCAGCCACCGCTCAACCCACCGTCCGAACTGCGAATTTGTCTGACCGCGACCCAGCCCAGCACCGCACCAAACGCGGCAAACAACAGGCCCAATGGGCTGAGCAAGCCAGACAGCCCACAGATTCCCAGCAGCAATGACACGACGGCCAGCGGCGGGATCGGCTTGTAATTGAAGTCATCAAAACCTGGCTCCACTGAAACCGGCCGCATCTTTGCCGCCGAATTAGAAGCCTCAACTTGCTCAAGAGTCTGGGACATTTTCAAAACCTCGCAGAAACCTCAACCCCGTAGAACAGGCGTCTCGCCTGCTGGCAACTTGCGACAGACGCACCGCCCACCATCACAACCCGATCACAATACGCCGCTCCAACCAAAAGCGACGGAAACAGCCGTGGGATGATACCACTCCGCCCCGTCTGAGACACCCCGTGTCTTCGTCGTTGTT
>JAYUFI010000350.1:0-15597 GCA_043738805.1 Planctomycetaceae bacterium
CAACCAACCGTGCGACCGACTCTAGCGATGATGCAAACCCAGCAGGTTTGACTGTTCTCAGAATAGGCTGACCCTCCTGATCGTGAGCCAACTCACAAACTGAGTCGCCCCGTCTGAAGTAACGTCCCGTCAAAGCAAGGAGATCGCCGAACCGCGCCGCCGCCTCGCTGATCGTCATACTCCCTCCCGGCAACACAACTGCCGGAAGCTGAATCTTTCCATGCTCATTTTGCGATTCGTGAGATGTGATGCTTATCATCGTGCGACCTCCTGCTTGATCGCAGGGTGACGAACCGCAGATGCCTCGCCGTTCGTACCGGTGGGGCGTTGTTGTTGAGCCGGACATCTTGCTGCAAGCCAGGTTTCAACGTCCGAGCGTCGCCATCTCAAGCACTGAGCGGTGAGACGGAGCGGTTCTGGGACACGTTGCGCTGAGAGCATCCGCCAAATTGTTGGCTTGCTGACAGACAGCATTCGTGCAAGCTCGGCGGCGTCGATCAGTACTGAAGCGGGATTGGTATTCGGACTCGGTTGAGTGCTCATGCTCGCAAACTATCGAGCGTTCAAGAGCCACTCTATTCGCGTTATGTCCGCGCCGTCACAGAATCAGATTTGCCGATTTGATTCGGGTATTTCTCCGATTTCATTCCGATTTCAATCCGAACTTTCACCGGTAAGTTCTTTCAGAAGGTCTTTTGCCGCTTGCCTCAAGCCCGTGGTCGCAGTGCTGCGGATGATTGCGTTGCAAATTGCCCCTGCGTCACTGTTGTCGTAACGATGGCCCCTCTCTCCACGCGATGGCGTGTTTACCTCCGCAAGCCTCGCGTACTTCAATAGCGTGTTGGAGTCGATGTCACCGAGTCTGTCCCGAAGCTCTGCGGGTGTGAATTGAACCGCTGCTTTAGCCCGTGTTGCTGAGTCGAAACGCCACCCTGGTTTGCCGATCAGCACTTCAACCGCGCGAGCTGATGCCTCTGCCAGATTCCAAGGCAGCATTACCGACTGGATTCCCTTAATGATTTCGATTGGTTGCGGCAGAAGCGCGTACCCAAATTCGATCCATTTGAACGCCAATGAAATGTCCCACTGAGGACCAGCAACTTCATTGTTGATAGTGAAGACTTCACCGCGAACTACTTGGCCAAGACCGTCCAACTGCATTTCAAGATAATCAGTGTTATCGGAGACGTAATCATCATCGCAGAAAATTCGCCCAGACCAGCGACTCCCATTGATGCTAATGTCGGTCGTAGCACAGTCGCGACGAAGACCGAAGCCGGATAGTCGTCCGTAGTCGTCATTTTGGACCAGTTTCCAAATAGCGTTACTCAATTCATAAGACAGTTCGGATGTAATACCACCTTGGCCACGCCGATCCCTCACAAAATCAATAATGGAGCGGGGAGTCAGAGAATCTTTTTCTAAGAGCTTCTGGAGTTCTGGATCGTCTGATGAGCCGTCATAACGACAAGCGGATTTGATGTCCCAAAGCCAGGAAGAGGTCGGTTCGTCAGGAGGTTGAAAAAACTCCCGGCGCAAAACAGCGGGAATTTCGTCATCAATCGACGAAACGCGGCCATCAATCATCGACTGAAGCACTGGATCATCCGAACGAATGGCTGCGTGATAAAGGTGTCCGTACCGCTCTTGAAGTTCAGTGCCGAGCAACTTCCGATGCAGGGCTCGCAATCTTTCAGCACGCAGTTCATCGCTCGGACTCATTTTGCCTGACCCTTCGCATCGGGTCGGCACCGGGCGGGATGCAGGAAAGGTAGGCAAGAACCGCGATCACACGCCCGGAGCCACTTCGGCCGCTCGTGGTTTGCAACCCGCGAACGACAACCCGACGATCCGAATTCTATCAGCTCTCTCGGCACACACGAACAATCAACAAATTCTTTCGGCGAGTCGCACGTGATAGCCTCTCGCGAGACAGCCTGCAAAACCTAGTTTAGGTTAAGACGTCAGCCCAAATTGTCGCCACCGCTGTTATTGGGTGCGTGGAAGTGAATTCGTGAGTGGTTGGCGATACGATTACAGGACGAATAGAGGGTCGATTGCCAGATTAAAGGCGTTGGAGTACACCTCCGCCCCGCAACTGGCCGACAAATGGCGTATCAAGGCATCGCTTGCCTCCAATGGATGGGTTTATGAATCGCCAACAGATTTTGCTCGCTCTCACGCTTCGCAATGCTCAGGTTCCCTTGTCGGTGAAGACGTTTGACGACCGATTGGTTCTCCAAAAGGCCGTCTACCTCTTGCAGGCCGCCAACATCCATTTGGGCTACCGCTATCGCTGGTATCTGCGCGGCCCGTACAGCACCGATGTGGCGTCCGATGCGTTCTTCGTCGTGGGGCAGAGCGAATCGCTCAACGATGAACTTCAACGCTGGGTTTTGGATGACACCTCGCGTCAACGGATCGAGCAACTCAAGCCACTGTTCACGACGAATGGCCCGCGCCCAGTCCCTCAACGGTTGGAGTTGTTGGCCTCGGTTCTGTTCCTGCTGAAGACGAACCAAGCGGAAGCGCCCGACAAGATCGCGCGGATTCTGAAAATCAACGACAAGCCTTTCAACGAGCAGGATGTTCAAGAGGCTCTGGTGGAGTTGCGTAAGTATGACCTTGTCGCATGACACCCATCGTCGGCGAATCGTCGTGGACAACATCCACGGCGATATCGAGTTGAGCGAGACGGAATGGCGTGTTGTGAACACGGCCACTTTTCAGCGTCTGCGGTCGCTCAAGCAACTTGGGATGGGGCACTTGGTCTATCCCAATGCCACGCACACGCGGTTCGCTCATAGCCTGGGTGTCTTCGGGATCATGCGGCGCATCCTGAAGCAGTTGGAGGCACAAAAATCCGATCTCATCACTCCAGCGGATGCCGACAACCTGAGATTGGCCGCGCTGCTCCACGACATCGGCCATTATCCTTACTCGCACTTGATGGAGCGGATTGACCGAGTGGAGCTGACCGAAGAAGCAGTCAATGCGGGTGCTCCGATCCAAGCGGCGCTCGACAAAACGCCGTATCCCGATCACGAAGAACTCGGTCGGCACATTTTGGAGTCACAAGATGACATCCGGGAGGCTCTCGGCGGGGCCGATCGAGCCAAAGCAATCGGAGCAATCTTCTCGCGGACAGAGGGTGCCAATCCGCAGTTGAGCAAGCTGATTCACAGTAGCCTCGATATGGACCGTCTCGACTACCTGCTGCGTGATTCACGCGCCGCGGGAGTGCCCTATGGCGAAATTGATCTCAACTATCTGTTGAACAACATCCGCATCAGCCCCAAAGGAATGTTGGGCGTTGAACGCAAAGCTCTCGCGGCGGCCGAGCACTTTCTATTGGCGCGTCTCTTCATGCACCGTGTCGTGTACTACCACAAGACGACCTTCGCTTTCGAGGAAGCGTGCCGACAGTTGCTGCGTCGTGCTCGCGACTCTGGTCGTTACACCGCTGACTTGCCGACGGATGGCCCGGCCATCGTCACGTTGTGCGGTGGGGCCGGGCTGTCGTCGTTTACGGATGACTTTGTCGACCGGGTGGTTCACAAGGCCGTCGCAGACCCGGACCCAGTGATTGAAACACTGGCCCGCTGTATCACGAGTCGAAAGCCACCGAAGCTGCTCGCGGAAGTCGGCCGATTGCAGAAGTCCAGCGACCAATATGTGGCCGGCAAATTCTTTCGAGAGCGTTGCCGAAGTAAACTATCCGCATTGGCCGACAAATTCGGCGTGCCGCTTGGACAATTCCTGTTGTGCGGCCCAAAACCAATCAAAGTCGAAGAGCGAGGCTCGCTGCTGACTCGCGACGAAGCCAAGGATCTCGAACCAGAAGAACGCGAAGAATTGATCATGGTCTACGAAGACGGGCGAGATGAACCGCGCTCCATCGTCGACATCGACGGATCGCTCGCAAATCATCTCGCCGATCACTCGTTTGGGATTCAACGCCTGTACCTTGCGGACTTGTCTACGGATGCGGAAACACGGTTCCCCGAAATTCGGGCGGAGGTTCGAAAGTGGACCGAATCTCCGTGATGTTGGTGTTGCCCAACGATTAAAGTTCACTTTGAACATTGTTTGAATCCGTCATCGAAGGTCAACTTCTCGCTCGCGGTTATGTTGCCATCACTCCCGAAGGCTTTGACCGTGAGCGGACAATCCTCTCTGCGGTGTTATTCGACTTAATCCGTGGCAGGGTGCCAGACCACAAGCCACGACGACGCAGCCTAAAGCATCATCGGGCTAGTCGAGTCCGCTCAGATCGCCGTCTTGACTTCACCAGCAGCGGAACTGAAATCGAGCAAGATGTCGCTGGCGCTTTGGAAGAACCAGTCGATGCCCGCGCCTCTCACTAGGTCTTTTTTCAAGCGAGCACAAAAACGAGTCGCAGAATTGTCCAATAACCGAGACCTCGTTCAAGCCGAACTGGTTCGAAATCGTTGGTTGTAGTACTAATCGCTCAGTTGGATACCACTGAACAACGATGGGAAACGTTTACCAACGATCTAAAGTTACGAGTTTGAACCGCTCGGCATAACTTTAAACAACTACAGACTCGCAGATTCCGGTTGCTGATCACCGGCTAGCTGACAGCTCGAATACGATCAAGAATTGCCGATCCAGCGCGTAACCGGAAGGCACCGATAACTGCCGACACAAATGACCAGAGTCCTAGGCAACAGAGTAGAAAAGCGACATAGGTTTCTCCGCTGATCTCCCAATGATGTTGATAACCAGAATAAGCGCATACTGCCATCCCAGTCACAGCGACAATAGTCTGCGTAAAGAGTATTCTTGGAGAGTAAATCCTGTCTTTAGATACCTTTTTAAAGGTTCTGCGATACATTGGCGGCTCCATGCCAATATGTTCATAAACAGAGCTCCAGTATATTTTTTCTTTTGCGTAATTTTCATGCAGAGTGTCAAACCCATTAAATGTCTGAAAGCACAGTTCTCCGCAATACTCTGCAAATGACAGAATTTCCGGGTCTAGCTTTAAACGCGATTTTCCAACCCTGAGTCGCTTCATGACGTTTAGTATTAGCCCAGCGTAAAGATTTAGACCCTCCTGAAACGACTCTTGCTTGTCGGCATCCCATACTCGGTAATTGCTGGTTTCAACCAATTCAAAGAGTTCAGTGGCGATGCGCAGCTTAATAGCAGTGTTAATTCGCGAAAATTGAATAGTAGAAAAATACATAGCCCAGTCGTTATCTAATCTGTGTTTAATAAGTAGAAAGTCAGTGGCATATTCAACGATGTGATCCGCCTCGTCTAAAGTCATTGGAGACATCGCCCACTTTTCTTGAGATTCATCTAGGTAAGACTTCATTGGTTATATCCATAATGCAATAGTGTTTGGAAGTGGCTCGACCCAAAACTCCGCAGTGAGCCGTATTGCGTGATTCGTCCATGCGGGCACGCAACGAGAACCGTAGGCTTCCAGTTGGCGTTCACCGCAATGCCGCAAATATATGCACAGAAAACACCATCGTGCTAATCAAGAACCGTCACGGAAAACGTCCACCGAGCGACATTTCTCGCAGAGACCGTTTCAGCCATGCGTCGCAGCAGACATCGGAGCTTGAGCGACTTTGTAGCGTCCAAGAGGCTCGACGAAATACGAGCCAACAGCTCCTTTGCGTTGCAAATGATTGAAACAACGTAAACAGCTTGGTCAATCGCATGACGTCCTAATCCTTGATCGCCGATGATCACGTCAAATACTCAGCCTGATACCAGACTTTAATTCACCTTTTGAAGAATTGCAGATTTCACTGAGCAGGGAAACGCCACTTTGGAGACACGGGCAAAATTCATCCGCACCGGACACGCCCGCCAATCACAACGCAGTCCCCGTGGTTTCGGTGCAAAAGCCAAGAAATGCCGAGAAAACAAGCAATTCCCCCGAAGAGAACTCCGCTGTTGCACGCCACGCACACACACGACAACATCATCGCCGACAGAAAAATTCTCGGCCAGACGCCCGATTTGGCTATCCCACACGCCGAAAAACACACCCAGCAAATCGCCGCTGAACTCGTGATTTGGACAAGAACTTAGCTCAATTCGGCCCTCATTTTCATCTGACAGCATCAGTCTGAATTGCCTTCGGCGGCGACTGGAAAAGCCGATCCGAAACCCGCAAAATCGACCGTTTCAGCGTTTCGCAACTGACTCAGTAAAACGCTCTGAAACCTGTTTCGCGTCAGCCTGTTCTCAACCGACAGCGCAGACTCACGAAGGCTTCCTAAACGCCGTCTGATCCAAGCCAAGACGAAGCCACCAAGCTGGTGCTGAAGCAGGCTGAAACGTTGTGCGGTGATTGCTGCTCGAACCCCGACCCGGAAAGACCCTAACTCTCGTTAAGGCCAACATTATCACGTCGTCACTGTATCACGTCGTCACTGTCCAAGACTCACGACGGACGGATTCATTTCTCGTGCCCGGAGACGCGGGTTAGCCGTGACCGCGTCAGCCCAAAAGGGGGACAGGGGCTTGGGCAAAAATGCCCCTGTGATTGGGCCCCCCTTTTCGAGCTCGTTGGAGAAACATCAAGCCGCCGCTTGGTCGTTCACGTCGTTCAGTTCGTCAATGAAACTTCGCAGACGAGCCGCGATCTCCGCTCGGCTTCGCGGATCGCGTTTGATGACCCGGCGCACGGCGTTTGAAAACACTCGAACGATCGACTGCCAGCCCGACGACTTGGCTTTGCTGACTGGTTTGCCCTCAGTCTCACCCTTGAGTCTTTTGACCACGCCGTGAATCGTCGCACGTCCTTCTCGGATGTCTTCGAGAACATCCGCGGTTGCCGTTCCCTCTTCAACAGCCTGCAAGACCGCTTTGCCTGCGTCATAGGTCCGTTCTCCAACTCCGGCAGACTTGGCACACTCCGCGCGGGTGCTGATTGCCATCTCGATCGCTTTTGGCGCTATTGCCAAAAGCGATTTTGCTCCGTCGCTTTTCTTGTCACCGCCTCCTGCCGACTGATTCGACTTCGCCATCCGCCGAACGATGATCTCTCGCTTGGCTGCTAACGCAATTCGATCGAGGTCAGTCAGATTCCTGCGCCCTCGCTGATTGTCGATGATCCACAGCAGCGCGGCATCTCGGTCAGGCAGTTCAATCGCCACGATTTGCGGCCATCTCGCCGCAAGACCGATCGGAGTGTTGGGATTGAGGCTTCGAGCCTCCTTGGCCTCTCCTATCGCGTTTAACCACACGTCCCGCCGAGCGTGTCCATCAAGCACCAGCAACACGCCGTCTGAGTTCCGCCAAACGATGACCGGGCTGAGAAAACCGAACCTCTCGACACTCGCCGCCAAGTCAGCAAGTTCATCAAACGAATGAGGCGGAAGAATGGTCTGAATCTCTGAATCAATCTGACAATCTCGAATGGTCGCCATGCAACACCTTTCTGGTTTATTGGCCGAAGCCGGACAGATGGGGTATCCGTTGATCTTCAAACGGAACGATCGAACTGACGGAGTGCGTTAAACTGACGGAGTGCGTTAAGAAGTCGCGCGGTCGCAACCGGATCGCGCGGCATACGTGCCAAGAGTCATTCGCCGCCCTGTCCTTGGTCAGCATCCAAGGCCGCAAGAATCGTCCGCCGAACGGTCGCCGACAACTTCGGCCAAGCCCGGACAAGTCGAGCCAATTCGGGATACGCAGTCGCCACCGCAATCAACCGTTCGCAGTCGTTTCCCGCGATATCGGTTGCAACTTTTTGTGCAACTGAAATACGCTGTTCGTCGAAACCTCTTGCAGATTCAGCCGTTGCGGAGTCCTGCGGTCTGTTTCCTAAACCGTAGGTCACAGGTTCGACTCCTGTCGGGGGTACTTTTTCCAAATCTTGCCGAACGCTGAACTTAGCGTACCCGCCTGTGTTGGGCAGGGCGGCCGAACTGCCTGTCATTCCTCAGTATTGTCCTGAGGAATGCAGACGTGAGGTCTCTCATGCCCCGTAAATCAAGCTCTGTGCCCGCTTACTGCCTGCATCGCCACTCGGAAAAAGCAATCGTTCGCATTGCCGGCCGCGATCATTACCTGGGACCGCATGGATCACCGGAATCGCGGGCTGAGTACGATCGCCTGATCGCCGAATGGCTGGCGTGCGGGCGATAATCCGCAACGTCAGCACTGGCCGCCGAGAGCAAGTCGCTGCTCATCAACGAAGTGCTGTTGGCATTCGTCGAGTTCGCTGAGAATCACTATTCCCGACAGCTTCGATCACAAACCATTCTCTGATCGTCGCCACCTGCTCCCACTGTCGTTTGCAGGCTGCCTTGATGAAGGAATAGGCGTCGGTGTCAGCCACTCGATTCAGGATGAACATGATTTGTTCTTGAAACAGGATCATGCCCCGAGTTTCCTGAAGTGTCTCTTCAACCAGCCAATGTTCCGGCTTCTTGTGGTTCCCGTTGAATCCTCGTCGAATGAATTCGTCCAGCATTCCTGATTCATGGACTTCTCCGCTTTGGATTGCCGTGATAGCAGCGATGTCCGTGAGGCACTGGAGTTCCGCGACACCCCCAAACACGGCCGTTGGCTGAACATCGCCGAAAACGAATGGAGTTCCCTCACCCGCCAATGTCTCAACGGCCGCTGCATCGGAGATCTCAAAGCCCTCCGCAACGAAACGACCGCTTGGCACACCGCCAGCAATCACAAACAACGCGGAATCGACGGGCAATTCCAAGTCGATGATGCCCGCATCAAACTGAAATCCCTCTACCCCAATTCCTTAGCCTGACGAAGCACTAGGTTTCAAATTCTTGTCGGCGTGCGTGCATTGTGGCGCGATGCTCCGCTTCGAGATTCACGACGCGGAGTGTCGTGCCACATTGTCTGCGGCGGTTGTCAGCGAATGGTCACGAACTCGTGATAGTTCAGCAGGACATGCACAAGGTTTTCTCGTGATCGCAATCGCGGGTCGGTGGCGGGCGCGAGCTTGCTGTTCAAGCCAGTTGTTGTCCGAGTCAGCTTGCTCGGTTCGGCCAAGACCGCAGTCTGGCGTTGGAGGAATGTCTCGGTCTTCGCGAGTTCGTCAGGTTGCGGAGACCGTGACAAGACTCGTTCAAAGGCTGAGCAGATGAAGTCGGCATCACTGGTCAACGTGGTGCCGCTTGCCGATTGCGATAGCTCGCGAGCCAGCAAGCGCGATTGAGTCAGCGCGAGATGACTGTTGACGAGCGAAAGCGCTTGCTGAGGCATGATGCTGTCGGTTCGCTCGAAGCATTCAGCAGCGGACGGGCCGTCAAAGAGTTCCAACATCGTGGCTTGATCATCGGGCGTGTGCCGGAAATACAAACTCCGTCGCGGTGTCATGTCTGCGATGAACGGCTCCAACTCCGGCCCGTTACAGGACCGATCGAGTCCGCCGGTTAACGACCACAGTGTGTCTCGGACGACTTCGGCATCCATGCGACGGATGTTGGCCCGCCAGTAGAAGCGGTTGTTGGGATCAAGGGAGGGCGGAGTATTGTTCGCCCGATGTGCAAGCGAGGGGTCGAGTTCAACTTCGAGTTTCAAAACTTTTTCACGTTCGACCCCTCGCTCGCGCGTCGGGCTAGTGTCGGCCGACGCTCGGCGATACGCGGCGCTCGTCACCATCAGCCGATGCAAGTGCTTCAGGTTCCAGCCGCTTTCCATGAGCTCAACGGCGAGCCAATCGAGCAACTCTGGATGCGTGGGCTTCTTGCCGTTCAGCCCGAAGTTGGCCACGCTCGGCACGAGTGCCGTTCCGAAGTGACGCATCCAAACATGATTGACGGCGACGCGAGCGGTCAACGGGTTGTCTTTACTCGTGATCCACTTCGCCAATGCGAGCCGTCGGCCAGTGCTCGTTGTGGGATACGTTGGGCCGATCGGTGTGTAAGTCGTGTCCTGTTTGGCAGCGTTCGTCTTCGCCGCTTCGACTGCGGCGCGAGCGGCGGTGAGTTTTGCTTCGGCGGCTTGGAGAGCCGCTTCCGATTTGGGATCTGATATTTGAGATTTCAAATTTGAGGTTTCAAATTGTTGTTCGGCACGCAGCGTTTCAAGTTCTGCTTTCGTCAGTAAGACCAGTCGCTCCGCGCGGCTGGCGGCGAGTCTTTCAACGTCGCCCTCACGCTCCGCGTGAGGAGCCGAGCGCGCGTTAGACGTGGCACTGTCGGTTGATGTCGATTTGTCGTTTGATGTCGAGGGAGCATACGGCTCGCCACGCGGAGCGTGACGGTGACGTTGAAGGACTCCGTACTTCGCGACGTCAGCAGCGATTCTCGCTTCAATGGACGTCGCTTCCGCACGAGCGATCTCCATCGACTTCACGGCCAACGCCGCTTCAAACTCAGCAGTCCGCAGCGCGAGTTGCAATTCTTCGAGGCTCGGTTCAAACGGCACGATCTTCAGCGAAGTGAACTCCGTAAGCCCCGCATGGCACCACAATGCAAAGCGGCCCGGTTGACGTGGCGTCGGCATTGTGTAAGTCAGTTTCAATTCGCCGTTGACCCAGATTTTCAACTCTTGCCCGCGAGCCGTGATCTCTAAGTTGATCTCTTCGTCGAGTTTCAGCGGCGTCATGACGATCCCCGCAGCCGGATAAGTTTCAACGCCATTCGTGCGATGAAAGGCTTGCACGCCGGAACTGCTGGCGTTGACGTGCGTGTAAACGGCTTGAGCCTCTTTCAACTCAACCATGTCGAAGAACAAGCCAACTGAGCCATACGCGCCGCCGGGCAGCGTCCGATATTTCAATGTCGCTTGGAAATCTTGCGGATGATTTGTCTGCGTCGCGATCGTCAGGAAGTGTCCCGGCGATTTCAGCTTGAGCTTCTGATTTTCAAACGTCCAATCGCCACTAAGAATCTTCCAGACGTCTTTGTTGTGTGTCGCGAAGTTGTCGTCGAGGTAGGACGGACGCTCTTGCCCGTCGGCGTTCGGAATGCGCCCGTCGATCTTCGGAAGACGGGCAAGAGTGCCCGTCCTACGTTTGAGAACATCAACCGCTTCGCTCTTCTTGGCCGCATCCGCTTCGGCTTGTGTGATTGCAGTCTTTGCGTTGTCGATCAACTCTTGCCGACGTTCCGCTCGGAGGTCCGGGTAATACGCTTCGAGCGGTAGCGTGATTGGTTCGATGATCGGCAACGGCAAGTTCAACACGCTCGGCACGCCGGGCGTGAGCGGCTTCTCGGTGACCGGATTTTTCTCGTTGCCTCGCTCAAACAAATACGTCGGCACGGTGAGGTTCGCGTCGAAGACAAAATCATCGCCGTCCTTGAGCGTGTGGCCGGGAGGCGCACCCATCGGCCAATTTCCAGTGATGACCTCCTTCTGGCCAACGAGTTGATCGGTGCGGACGTTGTGCGGCTCAAAGAACGCTCGCAGCCGAAAGTATTCTTCTTGAGCGAGCGGATCGTACTTGTGATCGTGACAACGACAGCACTTGAATGTCAGACCGAGAAACGCCGCGCTCGTGAACTCGACGGTGTCTTGCAACCAGACGTTGCGATTGAAGACGTAATAGTGCCGACCGAGGAACCCGGTCGCTCGCCCGACCTCGCGATCACCGGGAGCAATTTCGTCCCCCGCGAGCATCTCAACAATCATCCGGTCATAGCCTTTGTTCGCCGCCAGTGATTCGATGATCCAGTCTCGCCACCGCCAAATGTGCCGCCGTGAGTTCCGCAATTCGTTGCCGCCTCGGCTACCGTACCAATCGCTGTAACGCCAAATATCCATCCAATGCCGAGCCCACCGCTGTGCGTGCTCCGGCGATTCAAGCAACCGATCGACGACCTTTTCGTACGCGTCCGGCGATTCGTCGTTCAAGAATTCACGCAGCTCATGAGTTGTCGGCGGCAACCCAACAAGGTCAATGAAGACTCGCCGCAGCAGTGTCGCTTTGTCAGCGAGAGGCAGCGGTGTGAGATTCCGTTGTGTTTGCTCAACAGCGATGAATGAATCGATCGGGTTTGAGGGTTTGGATTCGAGATTTGGGATTTGAGATTTCAAATCGGGGATGTGCGATCGCACCGGCTTCTTAAACGCCCAATGATCACGCGGGTCGGCAATCGGTTCGTCTTCCGGCCCCTTCGCACCGTTGTCGATCCAACGGCGCAACAGCTCGATTTGGTTTGGTGTCAGTGCCTCACCGTCAATCGGCATCTTGGTACGACCGTTCGTGCCGAGCACCGCTTCGATGAGCGCGCTCTTGGCAGAATCGTTCGCCACTGCGGAACCGCTCTCGCCCCCTTTGGAGATGAACTTCGCCGTGTCGAGCCGCAAGTTTCCCTTTTGTCGCAACGGTCCATGACACGCGACGCACTTCACCGTGAGCAACGGTTTGACGTCGCTCAAGTAATCGACATCAGCGGCCACAGCAGGCGTCGTCAGCAGCGACAACAAACAAGCAACAAGCAACAGAATTCGACTCATCGTGCGGCCCACCGAAAATTGAGTGGCAAACGGGAGAGGCGAACGATAACCAACGTCGCCACCGAACGGGATCGAGCCTACGTCGTCTCTCGTCGCCCGGTTTTCCAAACCGGGCGAAAGCGCAAGCATCAGAAGCGTTGGAAAAGATTTACCACGGAGGCACTGAGAGGAATTAAAATACGCGAAAACTCAATCACGCAGCACGATCAGTCGAGATGCTTTTCACGAAGGCACTCTGTGCCTTCGTGTCTCCGTGGTGAATTTCTCACTCGACTTCTTCGGTAGGATCGTTCGGCAGATATCGCAACTCCGCCTTTTGATAGTTGTCTGAATCGAGCAACTTCAACACGTTATCGAGGTATGGGAATTTGGCCTCGGCGAGATTTTCTTTCGTGTAGAGCGATCGAAAGAAATCTGCTCGCATCGGGACGGGCGACGTCCCGTGATGACTGATGTTGTCGAGTGTTTGATTGTTGCGAATCATCAAGTCTCGAACCGATTTAGCACGCTTGTCGAGTTGTTCGTTGATCAGCCGATTGATGACGTCGTTAGTGGGGTCTTCGCCGAAATCCAACGTCCGCTCGATCGGAGGGAGAGTCTTCAGCAGATGCACGAGTAACATCTTCGGACGGGGATCGAGACTGACCGCGACATGATCAAACTCATGACGCAGAAGCCAGCTCGTCCAAATATCAGGCGACTTCTTTTGAGCCGGCAGACGCACGATGTGCGAGAGGACAATTTTCTCCTCCACTTGAAAGACGATGATCTTAATCTGCCAGCGTCCCTGCCGTTTGTTCTTGATCAAGTCGAAGCGGTATTTGCGATCTTCACGCAAATGAAAGTCGGCCCAGCCGCGCCCGCTTTTGGCGAACTCACCTTCGGAGTCGTATTCGACTTTGACCTTGCCGTCCTCAATGAGTTTTTTGAGTTCATCCGGCGCGTTGTCGGAGGGGATCGGCTCGCCGGGGGAAGAGTCTTCCGACGTTTTTGAAGTCGCTGACTTAACTAGAGGAGTTGTTTCCTGACCGACCGCAGTCTGCGGCAGGCCGATCGCCGCAACACGGAAGAGCAATAAGAAACAGAACCCCGCATCAATCATTCGGAGCGCGGACTGACGGCGGCAGTTAGTCATTGATAGGAGGTGCTCTCGTGTTCGTAGCCCGGTTTTTCAAACCGGGCGAATCGGTTGTCCAGTCGATCTGGCGAGCCTAGTTTGAAAAACCGAGCGACAGATATTTCTCATTCTCGCTCGGAGCGTAGTCCAAATACTCGCGTGCGTCAGGACAAGTCTTACGACGCCGAAACTCGTTCATTTCGCGAGCATCATGCGGGCAACTCGCTCCAATCGGGCATCCGGCTCATCCGGAGCGAGATCGGTGAGGCAGGTCGGGATCCACGCGGGTTTCGAGACTTTGTTGTCCGGCAGCGACGACAGCTTCGGCAGCTTGATCTCCGAAATGACATCCTCGAAGGCGGACGCATCGGTCACTCGCAGATAGAGTCGTTTATTGGTGATGAGCCTCGAGAGATCGCCCGCGAATTCTTGACTGAGCCCCAGCCAGATGATGAGGTTCGGGTCCGCTCGCAGCGCGAGTCCTTGCTCGCCGCGCGTCGCTGCGAAATCGGCAAACAGCGTTTGCAATTGCGGGATCGTCGTGCCGTCGTGACTGCGGATGTAATCGACGATCGCACCCGGAACGTCACCGTTTTGCGCGAGCGTTTTCCATTCTTCCGCTTCGTCGTCATCGTCGAGATCGGTCGGATCAAACGTAAACGGCTTGTCTTCGAGAGTCTCTTCGCTCCCCGCGTCAACCGCCTTCTGACGTTGCTCCGCTTCGAGCATTTGCAGGACTCGGCTGTCCGGCGTCGCGGGACGGCAGCGACCGCGAGCCCATTCGCGCAGTTGGAAAATCTTTTCTTCCATCGTTACTGACAGCGGCACGGTTTCTTCGCAAGCCTTATCGAGCACTGCCTGAGTCACCCCATCGTCGCGGCCATACGATTCGACCATCGCCGACAGCACGACCTGCTCTAGTTCGGCACCGCTGTAACCCTCGCTCTTTTCCGCGAGCTTGCCGAGATCGAAGTCGTCCGGAGTGAATTTGCGCTTGCGAAGATGAATCTCCAAGATCTGTTTGCGTTCGTGATAGTTCGGCAGGTCGACGAAGAAGAGTTCGTCGAAGCGTCCGCGTCGCAACATTTCGGGGGGCAGGCCGGTGACGCTGTTCGCCGTCGCCACCACGAACACCGGGGCCGGGTTCTCCTGCATCCAAGTGAGGAAGCGGCCCATGATGCGGACCATCGTCGAATCCGATCCCGCTTCGCCGTTCGCTCCCGCAAAGCCTTTCTCGATTTCGTCCAACCACAACACGGCGGGGGAGATCATCTCCATCAAGCTGAGCACGTCGCGCATGTTTTTCTCGGACTGCCCTTTGTCTCCGCTGAGCAACGTCGCGACATCCAGCCGCACGAGCGGAAACGCCAGCATCCGCGCGATCGCTCGCGCGGTGAGACTCTTGCCGCAACCTTGCACACCCAACAACAAGACCCCTTTCGGCGCGGGGATGCCTCGTTGCCGAGCGACTTCGGTGAACGCCATCGAACGCTTCGCGACCCAATCTTTCAATGCGTCCAAGCCGCCGATGTCTTTGGCCCCTTCATTCAGCTCTTGGAATTCGAGCATCTCCGAGCCCTGCACCATCACTTTCTTTTCGGAGATGAGTTGCGCATAGATGTCGTCGTCGATCGTCTGTCGCCCGATGAACGCTCGCGAGAAGGACTTCCTCGCTTGAGCCGACGTCAGCCCCAGCATCGTTTTCAACAGCCGCTCTTCCTGCTCCGGCGTCGGCACGAGCGGGGATCGGCGGCTCGCATTCTCCGCCGTCAACGCCGCGTGCAATTCAGCCGACAACTCCAAGAGTCCCGGCAACGGCAGATCAAACTTGAGAGCGTCCTTTTGCAGCTCCACCGGAATCTCCGAGTCCGGTCCCATGAAGAGCAGCGTCTTGCTCTGCTCGATCAACGTCGGCGCGAGATCACGCAACTGACGCACGATCTGCGGGTCCGACAGATACGGCCGAAAATCTTTCAGCAAGAAAAGCTGCTCGCGCGGAAAGTCCACGACGTGCCGCAAGAACTCAGTCGGATCAATCAACGGCGGCGAAC
>JAYUFI010000351.1:0-2200 GCA_043738805.1 Planctomycetaceae bacterium
TCCGGCGAAAGCGAGCGACATCATCTACATCAAAGTGGGCTACGAGTTGATTTACGACTGCCCACAACCAACGCCGATGTTGCTAATGCTCAACATCCACTACAGCCATGCCTACGAAATTGTGAAGCCGGATCATCTCGTCACCAGTCCCGCCGTAATGATCATGCCCTATCGGGATGGATTTGGTAACTGGTGTAGCCGCATCGAAGCGCCGGCTGGCCGGACCAGGATCAGCACATCGGCGATCGTTCGCTCAACCGGCATCGCGGAACCGGTGGCCCTGACGGCGCGACAGTCTCCCATCTGGGAGTTGCCCGAGGAAACGCTGATCTATCTGCTCGGCAGTCGCTATTGTGAGACCGATCTCTTAACAGATTTCGCCTGGAAGCAGTTCGGTAATACGCCGCTCGGTTGGGCTCGGGTGCAGGCGGTTTGTGACTTTGTGCATGACCACATCAAGTTCGACTACACGCAGGCCCGATCGACCCGGACTGCGGTCGGGGCCTTCAACGAACGAATCGGTGTGTGCCGAGACTACGCACACCTGGCGATAACATTTTGCCGGTGCCTCAACATTCCGGCTCGGTATTGCACCGGATATCTCGGCGATGCTGGCACGCCGCCACCCTACGGCCTGATGGATTTCGCGGGCTGGTTTGAGGCCTTCCTCGGTGGGCAGTGGTACGTCTTCGATCCGCGCAACAACGTTTCTCGAATCGGCCGAGTCCTCATCGCGCGCGGACGAGATGCAGTCGATGTGGCGATCAGCACCACGTTTGGCCCCAACACGTTGGCTAGCTTCAAGGTGATTTGCGATGAGGTGCCGCAGCCGGACTGATCGAGTGGCCGAGTCGCTCGTCTGAAATCGTCTGTGTTGCAGTCGTTCATCGACACGAGGATTTCGGAATCGCGAGCCGATATCGCTTTACGAACGGTCACAGATCAAAGGGCATCTTGAGTTCTGCCGCAGCAAGCCGCGACGACGATCACGGCCGAAACCGAAGAGCCGTTGAATACACCCACGAAGTTCGATCGGCGAAAATTCTCGCGAGCAGAATTGCACGTCTACAACATCCGTCACATTCAGCATCACGCCACTCGGTTGATTCTGCGGTTACGGCTCGACAGTGACATCCTGTGGATCGGCGCGGGATCACACAGGGGATATAAAAGTTTTAGCAACGTCCCATGCTCTGGCGAGCTTGGCTACGAAGCCAGGGGGCATCGAGGCTAATAAACTGCAATCGCGCGCCCGTAGCCGCCGCGAGTTCCTTTGATCTTGATTGGGGCGAAGATGAAGAAGGCTTCTTTGCCGTTGATTGAGCTGACATTGGTCAGGAACTCAACTGGCAGCATTCCTTGTTGAGCGGCGATCCAATTGACGAACAAGGCGTTCTCACGATTCACACCGCCGATCGTTGGTCCATCGGTGCCGATGCAACGAACGCCTTTCTTGCTCAGATAGGCAATGACATCAGGCGTCGGAGCAGGCCAGCCTTCGGCTTTGCCAGCAAGCGGTGCGGCCATGAGGCGATCCAAAGCGGGCGATGCTGGGAGCGGTTTGAAGTGCTCGTCGGAGTAGCCGGAGTAGAAGATCATGACTTCTCCCGCGCGGATCGGGCGAGTCGCTTCGTGTTGTTTCACCAGATCGAGCGTGATCTGCGGAGACGCGGGCCAGTCGGACGACTTGGTTGTGCCGATGAGTTTTCGGACGTCGATGACGTGCGCCTCGCCGAGCGTTTGCTCCAGAGGCATCGCGTCGATTGTCAGCGAACTGTTTCCGAGCTTGCCGAACTGCGATTCAAACTTCGTGCGCAGAGTTTGAACTTCTTTTGTGAATTGGCTGGCATCGAAACCAGCGGGCGGCAGTGAGTAGCTCGGCAACACGACGTGCGTGCCAGCCTGCCCATCAAGCATGTGAGTCATCGCGAAGTACGGCCCACGAATCGCGCTGAAGGCATTGAGTACCTTTCCAACATAGCGGCTCGCTTCATCACCAGGACTGTAGCCCGGCCACGTGATCGGGAAGTCTTCATGCAGCGTGACGGACAAGTCGGCGATGCGTTTGTTGCGAGCGCTCTCGATCAAACGCGCGGCGAGCTTCGGTTCGGTGATGCCGATGCAGCGGCACTCGCCACCAGAACCCCCCGCGTGTTTCGCAGGCAACAAGGCATAGAACGCACCGGTCGTGGGAAGTGAG
>JAYUFI010000352.1:0-2196 GCA_043738805.1 Planctomycetaceae bacterium
TTGTGGCTATGCACGAGTCGCTGTTCAACAACAGCATGGATCGCTTGAAGCTCGGCGGTCGAACCATCAGCGAAGGGGACTTGAAGACCGAATTGGAAAAATCTTTTGAAGAGCTCTTGGGCCGTCCGCTCAATGCGGCCAAGAAAATCGCTGACAGTGCGCCCCCCTCCAATGATCCCGCGACGTTCATTTTCCCGGCCCACAATCCAATTCAGTTTCGCGTCGATAACGGGCTGCTGACGCTCGTGATTCATGCGGGCCTGAAGCAGAAGGACGGGGAAGAAGATATTCCGACTCAAGAGATCACCGTTCCGTTGAGCTTCAAGATCGATGGAAAAAACTTGGTGATTGAAAGCGGTAACGTCGGTGTTTCGCCGGTGGAAGCACCCAAGAATCCGACGCTGCAAATCGCCCGTTCGGGAGTTGTACGCACGAAGATTCAGAACGCGTTGCCGACACGGAAGTTTGATCGTTTCGTCACCATCGACAAGGGGCTGCAAACGCCCGTGGCCGTGGGGATCAATTCGGTCAAAGCGGCTGGCGGTTGGATGGTGCTCACCTTCGAGTGATCCTCGACAGCGTGACCGAAACTTGTTGACATCCCGCAAGACCGGAGTTGCTTGAGCGACTCCGGTCTTGTTCTTTCCGCTCTCCGCCAGTGGCGTTGAATTTTTGCGATCGGCTCGTCACGAATGGCCGAGAACCGTTTATTTGCATCGGACTTCATTCGGATCGGCACGACAACAACATGACTCAGTCTGTAACGACACTCGCCGTTCGCGATCTCGTGAAGAGCTACGTCACGACCGCCGGATCGTTGACCGTTTTGAAAAACGTCAACTTGCGACTTGATTGTGGTGAGGCGATCGCGGTGACAGGACCGTCTGGCTCCGGCAAGAGTTCGTTGCTCTTTGTGCTCGGCGCGATGGAACTGCCGACGTCCGGTGAGATCGAACTACAAGGCCGCAGTTTGAGCGGCCTCACAGAAACGCAGTTGGCTGAGCTTCGACAGCAGCGGATCGGCTTCGTCTTTCAAGAACACCATCTGTTGCCGCAATGCACGGTGTTGGAAAACGTATTGATTCCGTTGCTCGCTGGCGGCGGGACAAAACCAGATGACGTCGAACGTGCTCGACAGCTTCTTGACCGAGTCGGTTTGCGAGACCGATTGGATTATCGCCCCGCTCAGCTTTCGGGCGGCGAACGTCAGCGAGTCGCCGTCTGCCGCGCGCTGATCAATCAACCTGCGCTGCTGCTCGCCGACGAACCGACTGGCAATCTCGATCGAGCGAATGCCGATTCGATCGGCTCGCTGCTGTTAGAACTCAGCCGCGATACCGGCAGCGCTTTGATTTGTGTGACTCACAGCACTGAGCTGGCCGCCAGGTTTCCGCGTCGCGCGGAACTACGCGACGGAGTGTTGCACGAAATGTCTTAGCCCCGTTCAAGAACAAGTTCGTAGGACCGGCGCTCTTGCCTGTCGAGAAGCAGGCGACGGGCAAGAGTGCCCATCCTGCAAAACGCAGAGTTGTGCTTGGACAAATTCTTAGCAACCTGATGAAAGGACGTCGCACCCATGACCGAATCGATTGCCACCGGACGCCGACACTTCGCCAGCGATAACTATTCGGGCATTTGTCCCGAAGCGTGGGAGGCGATGGCTCGCGCGAATCACGGTCATGTTCCGGCTTACGGCGACGATGAATGGACGACGAAAGCCGCCGACCTGTTGCGCGAGTTGTTCGAGGTCAACTGCGAGGTCTTCTTCGCGTTCAACGGAACCGCCTCAAACGCGATGGCACTTTCGTCACTGTGCCAGTCGTACCACAGCATCATCTGTCACGAGTTGGCTCACGCGGAGACCGATGAATGCGGCGCTCCGGAGTTTTTTTCCAACGGCTCAAAGATTCTGTTGGTCGGCGGTGAGGAAGGACGCATCCGCCCGGAATCGGTTTCGCACATGGTGCAGCGGCGGTGTGACATCCACTATCCGAAGCCGCGTGTCTTGAGCCTGACGCAAGCGACCGAGTTGGGCACGCTCTATTCGATCGACGACTTGCGACAACTTCAGGAAGTCGCGCAACGTCACGAACTCCGAGTCCACATGGACGGCGCTCGCTTCTCAAACGCGGTCGCGAGCTTGGGTGTCGCACCGAAAGAAATCACCTGGAAGGTCGGTGTTGACGTGCTCTGCTT
>JAYUFI010000353.1:0-15522 GCA_043738805.1 Planctomycetaceae bacterium
GCCATACCACTGAAACCCGCACTGGAATTCATCAATGCTGTCATGGAGCAGGAAGCAGAGGACACGTTAAAAGAACGTGCGAAGCCCACTGCAAAGCCCGTCCACGATCAGCCGGTCGCAGCAGCAAGAAACCGTCGCGGAAGCTCCGATCGCCGATCCGCTGCAAAGCCTGCCCTCGATCAGCCGGTCGCAGACTCCAAGATGCCGGACATTTCCGGAACGTGGAGAGCAAAATCCAGTGCGGGTGAGGTTGGAGGCAGGTTGTTCATCACGCGGGCTGCTGGAAGCCCATCCGAGTTTGTGGTCAGGTCCGAACAAAAAGAAAAGGAAAAGAAATCGGAAGAGTTCCGCCTCAAATGGATGCCCAATGCGAAACGCTTTGAAGGCTCGTTCCCCTATTCTGAAGCAGGAGTCAAAGACCCCATTCAAATGACGCTGTCGCTCGACGCCGACGGAAAGAAAGGGAGAGCCGTTTTCGAACTCACCGAGCAGCAATTCGACGAAATCGTCAACAACGTGCTGGAGACGACATACACGGAAGAACAACGAACACCCCAGGTTCGAACTGTGGTCAAGATCGCGGTGAAAGCGCAATTGCCTTCTCAGCTCCGCATGACTTGGGAACGAGCAGAAGCCAAGCCCGGCGACGACACCTTGAACACCGGAGCGTCCGACGGCACATCCAATGACCCGGCGACAAAGCCCAAGATGCCGGACATCTCCGGCCGCTGGCTTCAAGAGGTCGCAGGTGATGCGGCCTCAAATCCGCCGACTTATGTCATTCGTCGTGCGCAGGATGGCTCGGCAGATTTCGTGATGCAGAACATCACACCGAAAGAGGGCGATCAAAAGGCGGTTGATGACCGCACGGGCCGGCTCAAGTGGTCGTCCCAACAGACGAGGTTCGACGCATTCTTCTCCGACTCCGACCAGACAACACGCGTGTCATTTGAGTTACTCGCCAACGGCAAATTGCGGATGACCAACGCCATGACTGAGGCCGAGAAAAAACAACTCCTCGAAGCGGGAGTGGCCGAAGAACAATTGGCGGCGATTCAATTCCAAACTTGGGTGAAGGCCACGTCCGAGCGACCATCAAAGCCCGCCGCTGCCTCCAACACACCAGTGATCTACGGCAAGTGGCTCGGCAAGGATGATGTTTGGGAAGAGGTCAGAATGTCGCTTTGGGGCGAAGTAACGGAAGACCATAAATACTCAGGCAGCTACACGGATTGTTTCGGTGGCACAGGAAGCCTTGTGCTCAGGCCAGAATCTCCTGGACGCTACGAAGGGGAATGGACGGCACACGAAAACTACCCCGGAGAAAAAAATCTCAGCGGAACAATCGCCATCCAAGTTCTTGCCGACGGAAAAAAAATTCGAGGCAAATGGACGACTGCCCCTGGAGCAACGACGAAGTCAAAGATGCCCAAGTCCGGCGATTTGGAATGGGTGAGGGAAGAAGTTGAAGGCAACAGAGGCCGTTCAAAAGCAGCCGTGTCTGAACCAACGGTGATCCCACAGGCTCGTGTCATTCCCGACACTCCCGCCGCGAAGCAGTTGGTCGAGCAGCTTGGCGCTCAAGAGTCCGCCGCAGCCGCTGAGGCGGCGACGATTCGGCAACTCCAAGCGAATGGACAGGCCGAGCAGAACCGGCAGCCGATTGCCGAGCACCAACGCAAACTCAAGAACCTGCTGAGCACCGCGTTCGACCTGAAGCTGCAATTGGAAGAACTCCAGGTGAAGGAACTGCAATCCCGACTCAGCCGCCTCGAACGCCAGATCGGCCAGCGCAAGGAACTCCGCGAGAAGATCATCAACCGCCGCGCGGGTGAGTTGATCGAGGGGGATGCGCTGCGATGGGACTCGACGGCATCTGCGTCAACGAAACTCCCAGGCTCGGCGGTCGGCAACACCAAGAAGGCAGCCACACCGGAAGTTGTCGCGATCCTCCGCCAGCGATTAGACCTACTGTGGGATGACCTGCGGAATGGAAATGCGAAACCGGAGGTGGGCTTGCGGGCCATCAATGAACTGGCTCAGGCCGAATCGCCTGAGGCTCACGCGCAGCATGTGGAGCGGCTTCAAGCGCTCTTGGAATTGGTACGATCACTCGCCGCCAGCGGCAACAGCTCGAAGGCTGAGGTTTTGGAGATTGAAGCCGCGTATGAAGCCGTTCGGTCTTCGGATGACAAACACGTCAAAGAGAAACCGGGAGTGGTGTCGTCATCTTCAACAACCGCACCGCCACCGAAAGCGGATCAAATCGTTGTTGACCTCTACGCCGGCTCGCAGGTCTTGCCGGGACTCGGAAAGAATCCGGGCTACAGCAAGCTCGTTCAAAGCTTGAATGCGTTGAAAGGAGTGACGGTCAACTTCCGCGAAGCGGGCAAGGGGGACGCCATCGTGATGGCGATTGTTCGCGATCCCTCGCAACGCTGTCAGCAAGAAGCTCGGCAGACTCAGAAAGAATCCGAACTGCGAATCGCGATCAACTCGGTTCTGAAAGCGGCGGGCATTGAGGCGACTCGCTGGGACGAAAATTCGGACTCTGAAGAAGAATCCGCAGACGAACCGGCGACTTCCAAAACCTCGCGCAGTCAAGAAGCCTGAATCAGGCGAGCGGGGCGGCGTCAGCCCCCTGGTGCTGACGTTGATCAGCCGGAACGCGTTAGCGTCCGGTTCACACTGAAGCGCGCCGCGAGGGTATCAATCGGAAGACCAAGCTTTTCAATGAAACGGTACCGACGAGACTGCCTCGAAGGATCGGCTCGCAAAGTGAGAATCAGGGGCTTGACATTAAAGACAAAATGTCTAAAGTCATCGCGGTTTCGATTCGATCTCCACGGTATTCCGATGAGTGTCGTGGATTCAGCCGGTCGTTCTCTTGGTCAGCGGAGGTAACAAGTGATGTTCCTCAAAGCCATTGGTTTGATGTTGGCGTTGGCGGTGATTGGCTCAACATTCGTGAGCGCGGATGAGCCAGCTGCTTCGCGTTTGACGACGGAGGAGCTGGCCCGCTGGATTGATGAGCGGTTCGCTGCGGCTTGGCGGGAGGCGAAGATCGAACCGCCGACGGTGATCGACGATGCCACGTTCTTGAAACGCACGTCGCTCGATCTGACCGGTTCGATTCCCAGCGTGTCGCAGGCTCGCGATTTCTTGGACTACGCGGGCGAGCATCGTCGTGGCACGCTCGTCGATCGGTTGCTGAACGATCCACGACGGCCAGAAAAGTATGCGGAGCGGACGGCGGCGCATTTGGCGAATGTTTGGCGACGGACGATGGTGCCGGGGAATTCTCAAGAAGCTCGGATGGCGGTCGGGCTGGAGCCGTGGCTCAAGGAGCAGTTCACGGCCAACGTGCCGTATGACGAGTTGGCTCGCAGGTTGGTCACGGCGACAAATGATGGCCGGCCTCAGATGGTGGTGAATACACGATTGGGTGTTGTCGGTGGCGGCCCAGTGTTGTTCTTCCAGGCGATCGGTGGCAAACCGGAATCGGCGGCGAGTTCGGTGTCGCGAGTCTTTCTCGGAGTCCGCATCGGCTGCGCGGAGTGTCACAATCATCCGTTTGCCGAGTGGAAGCAATCCGATTTCTGGGGCATGGCGGCGTTCTTTTCGGGGATCAAAAACGGAGCGGTCAACGATTCCGTGACGGCGACGATTCGTCCGGAGAACAGCACTGTCGAATACGCAGCGGCGTTCCTCGGTGGTGAGCCGGCGAAGATCCGCAAAGGCAAGACGCCGCGCGAAACGCTCGCGGATTGGATGGTCGCGCCGGAGAACTCGCTATTCGCGGCGACGGCGGTGAATCGAGTCTGGCAGCACTTGCTCGGTCGCGGGATGACGGATTCGGTGGACGATCTCGACAAGGCGTCGCCCGCCGAGCGGAAGATCTTGGACGACCTCGCGAAGCTGTTCGTCGATGCGAAGTTCGACCTGCGATGGCTGATCGCCGGCATCTGTAAGAGTCAGCTCTATCAGCGCGAGTGTGTCGCGATGGACGAGACTGATGCCGAACCGCCGCCCGGATTGCGGCCGATCAAGACGCTGTCTCCGGAGCAGGTTTTCAATTCGTTGGAGCAAGCGCTGTCGCTGCCGGTCGCGCGAGCGGACGGGAGTGCTCGGTTCAATGGACTGCGCGATCAACTGATCTCGCGAATGAATGAAGCGGCCTCGAACAATCCGGAAGAATTCCGAGCCGGCATCCCGCAAGCCTTGTTGCTGATGAACGGCCGATTGACGACTGAAGCGACCGACCTCGATCAAAGCCGCACGTTGCGCGGCGTTCTGGACGCCCCATTCCTCGATACGGAGGCCAAGCTGACGACGTTGTATTTAGCGACGTTCAGCCGTCTGCCGCGTCCGGACGAGAAGAAGTTTTTGTTGGAACACATCCGGAAACAGACGGAAGGCGACAAACAAAAACAAGCCTATGCCGAGATCTTCTGGGGCCTGCTGAATAGTCCGGAGTTTGTCCTCGAAAAGTAACCCGAAGCGTGAGTGAGGGCGAACGCTTCGCGACGCACAGTTTTCAAAACATCACAAATCATCGCCACCTTGAGCGTCCGCCCTCGCTGACGCTTCGGGTTAGTTTGAAAACCGCCTCTAATTTTTTCCGTTTGACTTCGTCTTTCACTGGGAGACCTTCGATGTCGCCAACCGATTTCACTCGTCGCGATTTCATCAAACTGTCGTTGGCCAGCGCGTTTGGCGTGTCGTATTCCGGGTGGCTGCCGCGATTGGCTCAGGCGGCGGAAGTGGCGGGCAAACACAAGTCGTTCATTCTGCTGTGGATGACCGGTGGTCCAGCTCAAACCGACACGTTCGATTTGAAAGTCGGGCATCCGAACGGCGGGCCGTCGAAGGAGATTGAAACGGCCGTGCCCGGCATTCAGATCAGTGAGCATCTGCCGGGTGTTGCCAAGCAGATGAAAGATCTGGCGATCATTCGCAGTCTGACGACGGCGGAAGGGGATCACGATCGAGCGACTCGGTTGATGTTGACCGGTCATCGACCGGGGCAAGAGGGAGTGAACTATCCGAGTCTCGGTTCGCTGTTCGCCAAAGAACTCGGCGACGAGACGAACGACTTGCCACACTACATCAGCGTTTCACCGTCTCGATTCGGCGATGCCGGCGGGCCGGGCTTCTTGGGGCCGAACTTTGCGCCGCTCGTCGTGTCCGGCGACAGCAACGACCCGGAAGCTCGCGCCAACCTGTCGATTGAAAACCTCAAGGCCCCGCAAGGAGTCTCGAAGGAGTCGATGGAGAAGCGGTTCGAGATTTCCAAGTTTCTTCAAGACGACTTCGCCAACCGCGCGAAAGGTCCATCGACGAAGGCTCACAAAGCGAACTTCGATCGCGCGATGCGGATGATTGCCACGAATGCCAAGGGAGCGTTCAAGCTCGACGAAGAGCCGGCCGCACTTCGCGACAAGTACGGTCGCAGTCAGTTCGGACAAGGTTGCCTGTTAGCTCGGCGTTTGGTCGAGCGTGGCGTGGCTTTCGTGGAAGTCGCGCTCAACGGCTGGGACACGCACTCGGACAACTTCAATGCGGTCAAACGGCTGAGCGAAACACTCGACCCGGCGTGGTCCACGTTGATGACCGATCTGCGTGAACGCGGACTGCTGGATTCAACGCTCATCGTCTGGATGGGTGAATTCGGCCGCACACCGAAGATCAACGGCACGACCGGCCGAGATCACTTTCCACTGGCATGGTCCACGGTGCTGGGCGGTGGAGGAATAAAAGGTGGCCAAGTCATCGGCAGCACCGGAGAAGCGGGAACTGAAGTCAAAGACCGCCCCGTCAAGATCGCCGATTTCTACGCGACGATGTGCGCGGGCATCGGCGTCAGCCCTGAGAACGAAAACATCTCGCCTGAAGGCCGACCAATCCCATTGGTCGATCGCGTTGGCAAAGTGATCGAAGAAATCGCAGCGGTGCCGGAGAAGAAAAAGAAGGCGTAGTGGGGCGGCGAAATCTCAAGAACCAAGAACCAATTCTCAAACAAACTTCAATGTCCAAATCTCAAAGCACAATTCGATTTCCGTTTGAGAACCCATCGCCCCCCAAGCGCTTGAGATTTGGTTCTTGGTTCTTGGTTCTTGTCCTTTCCTTGGGATTTGGTTCTTGGTTCTTGGGATTTCGTCCCCTTCATGCTGCTGACCCTCAATTGCCAGTTGCGACAGCCGAAATCCGCGACGTCATCCTTATGCTGGACAACGGGCCGTTGCATGTGCGGCTGCATGTGTCAGTGGGCAAGAAGGCTCCGACGGAGGCTCGGCGGGCTACGATTGAGCGATTGATGAAGGCTCTTGATACCAACGGTGACGGCAAGCTGTCGCGCGACGAGGCTCAGCGGTCGCCGCTGTTTCGCGAGAAGCAACGAGCCGGCGCGACGGAGTTCGTGAAGTCGCTGGGTGCCGACATGACCGTCTCGCCGAAAGACATTGAAAAGCGGATCGAGCAACTTGGTGGCGAAACCGTCGTCTACCGGCAGAACACCGACACCTCCGAGACCGACGATCAGGTCTTCAAGAATCTCGACACCAACGGCGACGGAGTCATCAGCGAGATCGAAATGTCCGACGCCGTGGACGGGTTGCTGGCGAAGGATTCGGATGACGACGAATGCGTGACGCTCGACGAGTTTGCTCCACCGGCCGATCCGATGGCGGCGCAACTACAGGTGCGGCCGGACCAGCCCAAGTTGCCAACCACTTCGTTCGCCGAGATCATTCTCGACACGCATCACACTCTGCTCGCTCAGTTGCTCATTAAGAAGTACGACACGAATCGCAACGGTAAGCTGTCGCCGGAGGAACTGAGTTGGCCCAAAGAAAAGATCGCTCCGTGCGATACCGACAACGACGGACAGCTCAGCTTGAAAGAACTCGCCGGCCTGAAGAAAGCTCCGATCGATATCGAGCTGGCGGTCGATTTGGTTCGCACGACCGGCGAGCCGATGCTGCGCGTGATCGATTCCGCGAGCAATCGTGCCGATAGCGACCGCATCCCCGATTTGGCGACGGTCACTCTGCCCAATGCCGTCGTCACGTTCTCGGCCCGCGAAGTCGATCCGTTTGAGGCGTCGATGGCAATTGCTCTGCGAACCTTCAACGAACTCGATGCCGACAACAACGGCTATCTCGACAAGGATGAGACGATGGTCCGCGAGCGATTCGGCCGTGGGCTATTCGATCAAATCGACGCGGACGGCGACGGCAAAATCTTCGGCGAAGAGATGAAGGAACTCATCCGCGCTCGGGGCGAGCCGGTCGCGACAACCTGCCAAGTTACCGTGTTCGACGACGGAGCCGGTTTCTTCTCGGCCTTGGACACGAACGGCGATCGCCGTCTCTCGATGCGCGAGATGCGCTACGCCGACAAGACGCTTTCCAAAATGGAGCGAGACGGCAAACCGGGTCTCTCCAACAAAGAACCGGCACGGCGGTATCGCATTGAATTCGTGCGCGGCGTCTTCAATCCGTTCGGCACGGTGGATCGTCCCGCAAATCCGCGAATGCCACAGGCGGCTGTCGCGACGTTGAAGCCTCGTCCCGTCGGTCCCATCTGGTTCCAACGCTGGGACCGCAATAACGACGGCGACATCACCTGGCGAGAGTTCCTCGGCCCGCGCGACGCCTTTGAACAACTTGACGCCGATCGCGATGAGTTGATCGATCCGAAAGAAGCCGAAGCGGCGACCGCGCTCGCGGGGAAATCCGAAACTCGAAATCCAAAATCCGAAACAAGCACGAATGGCGAAAGCCAAAATGACACGCGAAGTAAAACAAAGAGCGGACTAGAAGACTAACTGACACAATTCCCCTTAAGGAGACGATCATGTACCCCATGCGATTTGTTCTGGCTGCTGTCGTCGTAACAGGCAGCTTGTTCCTTGCGTCCGCCCCTGCCGCAATCGCCGCCGACGGGAAGGTGACCGGTCTGATCACGGTGCGCGGTAAGCCAATCACAGGGAAAGTGACTTTCCACTTGGATGACCAATTTGTCGGATCCAAAGTCAATGAGGACGGAAAATACACGGTTAATCGCGTACTGGTTGGCAAATACAAAGTCACTCTGGAGGGGAAAGGCGTCCCAGCAAAATTTACCGCCGAGGACATCACGCCCCTCACGGTGGAAGTCAAAGAGGGTGCCAACACGTTCGACTTCGACCTTCCGTAGTCACATCGAATCACAACCAATGTGCCGCTCAATTCTCTCAACCCTGACGGACTTCAACGATGTCTAACGCACCCACGAATGACGATGCCGTCGCAGTTGCGAAGCTGCGTGACGCTCGCACCAAGATCAAGAAAGAACTGGCCAAGATCGTCATAGGGCAGGACGAGATCATCGACTCGTTGCTGATCGGGATGTTGTGCAAAGGGCACATCCTGCTGCACGGCGTACCCGGGTTGGGCAAGACGCTGATGGCTCGGACGCTGGCGAGAACTCTTCAAATGGAGTTCCGCCGTATTCAGTTCACGCCCGACCTGATGCCCGCCGACATCACCGGCACCGATGTCATGGAAGAGGATCACGCGACCGGCAAGCACAAGGTCTCGTTCCTGCCCGGCCCGGTCTTCACCAACTTTCTGCTGGCGGACGAAATCAACCGCACGCCGCCGAAGACTCAGGCCGCGTTGTTGCAGGCGATGCAGGAAGCCGAGATCTCCGTCGGCCGCGAGACCTACAAACTCAAGCCGCCGTTCTTCGTCGTCGCGACGCAGAACCCGATCGAGATGGAGGGCACCTATCCGCTGCCGGAAGCGCAACTCGACCGCTTCATGTTCAACCTGAAGATCAAGTACCCGTCGGTGGACGAAGAGGTGCTGATCATCAAAGGCACGACGAGTACGGTGACAGCCACTGCCGACGCGGTCCTGCACGCCGAGGAAGTTCTGCGTCTGCAAGAGTTGGTTCGCGGAGTTCCGGTGGCCGACAGCGTGGTCCGTTACGCCGCACGGCTGGTCGCGGCGACTCGGCCTTCGCTGGCGGGCAAGGACACCGGTGCGAAGTCGCTCGACGCGATCCACAAATACATTTCCTACGGAGCCAGTCCGCGCGCGTCACAGTTCCTGGTGCTCGGCTCAAAGGCGCGAGCGATCCTGGCCGGCAGATACCACGTCGATTTCGACGACATCAAAGCGGTCGCTCATCCGGTACTGCGGCATCGGCTGGTGCTCAACTTCCACGCGCGAGCCGACAATGTCGATGCGGATGTGCTGGTCAATCGGTTGCTTGAAGCAGTGCCGACCGACAAATAAATCTCAAGAACCAAGAACCAAGAACCAAGAAGACGAAGAGATGCAGACTTATGATGATCGTCCGCCGGGTGACGGAAAGGTGTTTGACCTTGAGGAGCGAACTTACTTGTTCGCAAAGGCTGTGCGGGCGTTTGTGCGGCGGTTGCCGAGAACGATTTCAAACATTGAAGACGTCAAGCAAGTGGTTCGTTCCTCGGGTTCTGTCGGTGCCAACTACATCGAAGCTAATGAAGGACTCGGAACGAAGGATTTCAAAATGCACGTCAAAATCTCTCGCAAGGAGTCAAAGGAGTCCGCCTACTGGCTGAGGCTGATCTTCACGGACAACCGACCGGAATTGGATGCTGAGCGAAATCGACTGATCGCAGAGGCCAACGAACTCAAGCTGATTTTCTCGGCCATCATCCGCAAAGCCGAATGAGATATCACAAGAGCCAAGAGCCAAGAATCAAATTCCAAAGGAAACGCGGAGTGGAGATTTGGTTCTTGAGATTTGGTTCTTTCCTTTTTTGGTTCTTGGTTCTTGAGATTTATTCATGTCTTCTCAACTTGTTGATCCCGTCTTCTTCAGCCGCCTCGACAACCTCGAGCTGCGGGCACGCGGAATCGTCGAAGGGTTCATGCACGGCCTGCATCGCAGCCCATTTGTCGGGTTCAGCGTCGAGTTCGCTTCGCATCGCGAGTATGCACAGGGAGACGATCTGCGGCATGTGAATTGGAAGCTGTATGCCCGGACGAAGCGGCTGTATGTGAAGGAGTTCGATGCCGAGACCAACATGAATCTGCACCTGCTGGTCGACATCAGCGGGTCGATGGAGTGCGCGAACACGGGACGCAGCAAGCTGTCGTATGCGACGACGTTGGCGGCAGCGTTGGCTCACTTGGCGCTGAAGCAGCATGACGCGGTTGGCATCACGTTGTTCGCCGATGAAGTCGTCGCGCACCTCGATCCGCGAGCCAAGCCGCATCAGTTGGATGAAATCCTGGCGATGATCTCGACCACAAAGGCTCGGCCGAAATCGGATGCCTCGCGAGCACTCCATCAAGCGGCCGAGCTGTGCAAGCATCGCGGCATGGTGGTCATCATCAGCGACTTCTTCGACGACCTGGAGGCGATCAAGCGCGGACTGGATCAGCTTCGCTATCGGCAACACGAAGTCATCGCCTTTCAAATTTGGGATCCGTGGGAGCGTGACTTGCCGCTCGACGGCAACATCTGCTTCAGCGATCTGGAAACGCGCGAAGAGATCACGACGCATGCCGAAGGCATTCGCGAAAACTATCTGGTCGCCATCAACAATTGGCGGGCCGAGTTGCAGCGCGAATGTCTGAATCGCGGTGTGGACCACATTGAAATGACCACCGACGACGCACTGGATAAAGCCCTGTTGGATTACCTCGTTCACCGAACAAAGCTCTGATGGCATAGAAGAACCAAGAACCAAATCACAAGAACCAAAGTCGCCGCTAAATGACAAATCGAACTGTCCTGAACTTGGTTCTTGGGATTTGAGATTTGAGATTTCCCACACATGATGCCTAATTTCCTTCAAACATCGTTCCTCGCTGGACTGGCCGCGCTCGCGGTGCCGGTTCTGATTCACCTGTTCTTTCGTCTGAAGACGAAACGGGTGGAGCTGGGGACGATCCGCTTTTTGCGAATCGTGCTGGAAGAAAATGCTCGGCGGCGGAAGGTGATGCGATGGCTGTTACTCGCGCTGCGGATGGCGTTTGTCGCGCTGTTAGTGGGATTGTTCGCGCGGCCGTTTCTGACGGCGGCGGCGACGAGCGGCGATCAAGAACTGTTGGTGATCTTGATCGACCAATCGGCCACGATGCAGCTCAAGGGAGAGCATGGCCGACTCATCGACCAAGCGGTGACGGAAGCCCGAAAGCTGATTGAATCGTCCGGCTCAAAGACTCGATTTGAAGTCGCGTTCTTCGATCATGCCGTGCGGCCCATCACGACAACGAAGGACAGCGACGGAGTGACCGGCCAGGCCGTACTCGCACGCTTGCAAGCTCCGGCGACGGCGTTCGGAGCGACCAATTACGGCGCGGTCTTCGCCTGGGCGCGAGACATCTGCGTGAAGGCTCCGCCAGGCCGCAAGCAGTTGCATCTCTTCACCGACTTGCAGCGGTCGGGCTTGGATTGGACCGAGGTCGAACCGTTGCCCGCCGAAGTGCAATCGCATCTGCACGATTTGGGCAACTCGGTCGTCAACAACGTGGCCGTCATTGAAGTGCGGACTCCGCGATTGTGGGTGCGGCCGGGCGAGACGCCGACGATCCGAGCCTCCGTCCTGCACGGAGGCGCGTTCGCGTTGGAGGAAGTGCCGATCGTGCTGGAGGTCGGACGGGTGGATCAGGCGAACGGGGGGCGTCAGCCCAATGGCACTCACTTTGATCAGCCGGAACGCGCTAGCGTCCGGTTCGGAGACAAGAACAACGACAAACCGGACGCTAGCGCGTTCCGGCTCACGGAGTTTTCGAAGCTCGCCGAACGAATCACCAAGCGAGAGCGTGTGAAGTTGGAGCCGGGCGCGACCGTGACGCTCGACTTTGAATTGCCGGCGTTGAGCGAGGGGTTGTGGCAAGGACGAATCAGCGTCGAGTACGACGACGACTTGCCGTTCGACAATCAACGCTACTTCGCGATCTCGGCGACTCCTGCTTATCGCGTGTTGGTCTTGAATGGCGGCGCGAGCGGTTCGGCGATCTCCAGCGAAACGTATTTCTTGGAAACCGCTCTGCGATTGGCGGCGGAAGGGGAATCGTTTTTGGAGAGCCCGTTCGCTCCCACCGTGTTGCCGTTCACGGAAGACACAACGCTGCCGAACTTGTCCGAGTTCGATGCGGTGGTGCTCGCGAATGTCGGCGGGATGAAGAAGCCAGACGCCACGCAGTTGGCTTCGTTCGTGAGAAGCGGTGGCGGTCTGTTGGTCTTCACGGGCGATAACGTCTCCACGAAAAGTTGTGCGGCGTTGTCCGACGCGGGGCTGAGTGTCGGCACGATCGGCGAACCGAAAGTCACTGTCGATTTACCGTGGCGACTGACCAAGTGGGATGAGTCGCATCCGGTGTTTCAACCACTGAGCGATCCGCAGCACGGCGACCTGCGGCGTTTGATCTTCGCCGCGTACACGCTCGTGACTCCGTCGAATGATGCGACGGTGTTGGCCGAGTTTGGAACCGGCGACCCCGCCGTGATCGAGCGCCGAATCGGTGATGGCACGGTCTTGTGGGTCACGGTCTCGTGCGGACGCGACTGGAGCGATTGGTCTCGCGGCCGACTGTTCCTGCCGCTCGTGCATCAACTGCTGGGCTATGAAGTCGGTCTGACTCAAGGCGGCCGAGTGCGAACTCGGCTGGTGGACGCTGAGCCGAAAACAGCGGTCGGAGGTCAGAGGTCAGAAGTCAGCACAGCGGAGCTGCGCGACTCAGAAGCTCTGACCTCCGCCGCGATTCCCGGCGTCAATCAGTTCGAGCGCTTCTCCGAGGTCATCAACACCAGCCCGCGCGAGTCGGACACCGATCGTTGCACTCGACAGGAATTCGAGGATCGCTTCGCTGTGAAGTTCGTGGACGAAGACGGTTCATCGGCGACTCAACTCGCCGACTTGGGCCATGTCGAATTCCAGCAAGATGAAATCTGGCACTGGGCGGCCTGCGCGCTTTTGGGTGTGTTGTTGTTGGAAGGTTTTGTGGGCAATCGAACAACCGCGTGAGAAAAATTGAATCCCGCCACCGGGCTTGCCCCGGTGGTTCCCGCGCTTCTGCGCTACGAGTAGTGCAGAAGCGCGGGAACCACCCCGACAAGCGGGGTGGCGGAGAGTTTTGATCGGAACCAGAACATGAATCACACATCGCATCACGACACCGCATTCCTCAATCGTTTTCGTTCGGTCTGGGCGCGCAAGCGGCGGGTCGAGCTGGGACAGGTGGCGGTCAGTTCGCTGCTGCTGGCGTTGCTCGCGCTGGGTGGGCTGGCGATCGCGGATTACTCACTGGAACTGGATCGCTCGATGCGGGTGATCGCATTGAGTGCGGCGCTCGGCGCGGTCACGTTGTTCGCGATCAATTCGTTGTGGCGTACGATGCGGCGTTGGAGTCAGCCGACGACGGCGGCCGAGATCGAAGCTGCGTTTCCGCAACTCGGTCAGTCGGTTCGGACCACGGTGCAGTTCGGCGCGATGCAAGTCGAGCAGGTGCAGTCCGAAGGTGTCGCGACGACGCTCGTCACGGCGCTGGCCGAGCAGACTCATCAGCGCGCGTTGCCGCTGACGATCGAGGACGTTGTGCCGTCGAAAAAGCTGTGGTTGATCGCGTGCGGACTGGCTGCGGGATTCGTGCTGCTGGCGGGAGCGTCGAGTGTCGATTGGCAGTGGCGCAACGCGACTCAGCGAGCGGTTCTGGATGAGCAGCCGTATCGGCAACTCGAAGTGTTGCCGGGCGATCAAACTGTGGATGAAGGGGGCGGCACACGGATCGACGTGGCGCTGATCGGTCGGACGAATCGGGAAGTCGTCCTCTTCACTCGCGTTGCCGGCCAGGCCGACGCTGAATGGACGGAGCGGAAGTTGGAGCAACAGGGGCCAGAGGCCAGAGGTCAGAAGTCAGAGCAGCAGAGCGGCAGTGATCTGACCTCTGCCGCTCTGACTTCTGAAACTCTGCTGTCTCGGCCTCACGTCGCGTTCGTCGCCAAGTTGGATCGGCTGACGAAGGCGGTCGAGTACCGCGTGACGGCCGGAGAATTGGCGAGTCCAACTTATCGCATCGACATTCGCCGGCCGTTGCGGATCGAAGAAGTTAAGGTGGATCTCACGCCGCCGTCGTACACCGGACAGCCGACGAGCACGTCGCTCGATGCAAATCTCAGTGTCTTGCAGGGGACGCACGCGACGTTTGTGATTCAGTTCGATAAGCCGGTGAAGTCGGCGTCGCTGGTCTTTGCGCCTCGCAAACAGCCGCGTGATGATGAGGAGAGGAATGAGGCGGAGGTTGTGCCGCTACGTAGCCATCACGCTCCGCGTGATGAGCCGAACGGGGAGACGCGCGGAGTTGCGGTTGACGCTTTGAACGAAACAGCGCGTGCAGACGTTCGGCTCGTCACGCGGAGCGTGACGGCTACGTTGACGCTCAATGAAGACCGCAACTACAGCATCGTCGCGGAGGCTGAGGACGGGACTCGGTTGCCGGAGAACAAGTATCGCATCCGCGTGCGCGAGGATCAGCCGCCGCAGGTTTCGTTCGAGGAACCAAAGGACGCCGTTGAAGTTCACACGCTGGTTGAACTGCCGATGCGCATTCGTGTGCGCGATGACTACGGGCTGACGAAGGCGGGAGTCATCTTTCAGATCAACAACGAACAGGAAATTCCGCTGATCGCGCAGGATTTCGATGTCGTGGTGGCCGCGGCCAACGAGGCGGCCACGGAAGGCAAGATCTCGCCGACGACACAAGCCGCGCTCGAGAAGGTGCTGCCATTGGAGGTGTTTGAGCTCACGCAGAAGGACAGCGTGATGTATTTCGGATTCGCCGAAGACAATCGGCCAGACAAGCCGCAGCGCACCGAAACAGACATGCAATTCATCGACATCCGCCCGTTCAAACGGACGTACCAAGTCATCGACCCGGACCCGGCGAACGGCATGAACATGGGCCAGGGTTTCAAGTCTTTGGAAGAACTGATTCAGCGGCAGCGATTCGGACTCAACCGCACGATGCAGATCGAAAAGCGAGCCGTTGCCGGACGCAAGCCGGATGCGGTGACACTCGACCAATTGATGCAGTTCGAGACGGAGTTGGCCAAGAACGTGCGCGACACGGCTCAAGGCTTGGAGTCTCGCGGCTTCGATGACACGGAACTGTTCTATCAGGCGGAAGCGGCGATGCTGGCTGCGGTCGATTCGCTGTCGGTCGGCAAGTGGGAGAACGCGACTCTGCAAATGAAGGACGCGCTCAAGGCACTCATCGAGCAACGCGATCGGACGCTCGAGTTCATTCGCAAGAATCCGGATGCCGCGCGGCTCGCCGCGCTGCGAGCGTTTGATCGACAGCAAGCTCAAAAGCTGCGCCGCCCGAAGTCCGACAAAGAGGAAGCTCGCGAGCTGATTCGCCGGCTCGAAGAATTGGTCAGCCAGGAAGCGACCGTTGTCGGGGCGTTGAAGGAAGACGGAGAGAAGCCAGAGCAGCAGAAGTCAGACAAGGCAGACGACAAGTAACCCGAAGCGTCAGC
>JAYUFI010000354.1:0-2190 GCA_043738805.1 Planctomycetaceae bacterium
GAGGCGATCGATACCGAGAATCCGGTGCGCGTCGTTGACGCCTTCATCGAAGCCCTCAACCTCGCGGAGCTGGGCTTTGACATCACGCCGGAGGCGACCGGTCGTCCAGGGTATCGTCCGTCGACACTGCTCAAGATCTATCTCTACGGCTATCTCAATCAGATACAGTCATCGCGGCGCTTGGAGCGCGAGTGTGCGCGCAACGTCGAGCTGATGTGGCTGACCGGACAACTCAAGCCGGACTTCAAGACCATTGCCGACTTTCGCAAGGACAACGGGTCGGCGATCAAGGCAGTGTGCCGGAGGTTCGTCGCGCTGTGCCGCAATATGCATCTGCTCGATGAGGGTCTCGTCGCGATCGACGGCAGCAAGTTCAAGGCGGTCAACAATCGTGAGAAGAACTTCACGCATGACCGGTTGAAAAAGCGCATGCAATCGATCGAAGAGGGTGTCACGCGCTACTTGGCCGATCTCGACCGTGCTGATCGCCAAGTGGAGGTGAGTGGCGTTCCGGTGCCGGCGACCAAGGTTGCGGCTCTAAAACAGAAAATCGAGGGACTCAAGGCGAAGATCCAGACGTTGTCAGCTCTGGAAACGAAACTGACGGCATCAGGTGAAAAGCAGATCTCACTGACCGATCCAGATGCACGCGCGATGACGTCGCAAAGTCACAGCGCCTATACCGTCGGCTACAACGTGCAAAGCGTAGTCGATGCCAAGCACCATCTCATTGTCGCGCACGAGGTGACGAATATCGGCATCGACAACGGCCAATTGTCGTCGATGGCCGCAGAGGCTCGTGATGCGCTGAACTCCGGCGGCGTCGAAGTGTTAGCCGACAAGGGCTATTACAAGAGCGAAGAAATCGCGGCGTGCGAGGATGCAGGCATCGCCGTTTACGTTCCCAAGCCGATCACCTCGAACGCGAGGGCCGAAGGCCGCTTCGACAAGCGCGACTTCATCTACGACCCAATCAACGATCACTACAGTTGCCCGGCCGGTCAGCATTTGACCTACCGTATGACCCGCGAGGAAAGCGGCCGTGTGATGCAAACCTACTTCACGAACGCTTGTGAGACGTGTCCGCTGAGAAGCGATTGCACGACCGGTAAGGAGCGCCGCGTCAAACGGTGGGAACGCGAGCACTTGCTCGAACGGGTCCAGGAAAGGCTCGATCGCACACCCGGAGCGATGCAGGTCCGCCGAGAGACCATCGAGCACACCTTTGGGACCCTGAAAGCTTGGATGGGGGCGACGCACTTCAAAATGAAGACGCTTAAACACGTCGGCACTGAGATGGCACTGCACGTGCTCGCCTACAACATCAAACGAGTGATTGCGATCCTCGGCATACCAGAATTGCTCAAGGCCATTGCGGCTTTCTTATCGTTGGTTTTCGGCTCCGTAGCGAACTCGTGGCCCCCTAAAAGACCGTTTTCAATGTGTTGAAGTCGAAATTGGCCGACGCGGAATCAAAACGCGCTGGCGGCGCCCGCAATTCGGCGTGCGGGTTAGTTCTCACACGGCCTCATACAAGAAGAGAAATGGCAATCTGGTGCGCTCGACCGCCGACCGGCGGAAGCTTTCGCCGAAAGCGGAAACGTGACCCGGTCTTGTTAGGTATGCAAAACTGTATGTGGACGGCTGAAACGACTTAGTCGGCGCCGCCGCCGCGAAAGAAGAATGGATTCTGCCATATTTCACCATTTTCTCGGCATTTTGTTACACTATTCTACTTTTTGCGCGCTTGTGTGCTAGTACAATGTGCAGTGGCGACTAGGTGACAAAGTTTGATGCAGACACTCCGGCAAAGCTGGCTGGGTTATCGGATCGCGCTGTTTGCGCTGATCTTGCAGTTTTGCTTGTCATTCGGACATACACATGAAGATTTGACGCTTCACGCTCATGCTTCGTGGCCGGTCGTCGTCTGTCAATCTGCGCCCGATCATCCATGTAGCCTCCCGTCACACGACGAAGAGCACGATTCGTGCGCTATCTGCTTTGCCTTGGCTATTATGGGATCGGCGGTAACGGCAGCATCCCCCCCCGTCGTCATAAAACTTGATCTTATAGACAGCCGGGTACTCGCGACAGCCGATGTCCCTCACCATCATCAAACAGCTTTCATGTTTCAGGCCCGCGCGCCGCCGCTGGCCGTCTGAACGCTGACCAACAGACATTCATCTCAAT
>JAYUFI010000355.1:0-5783 GCA_043738805.1 Planctomycetaceae bacterium
CCGGCGTCCCCTTCAAGGTGGTCGGACTTGAGAAACCCATGCCGGGAAACTCGTCAGCCAGCATGATCGGCGAGTTGCCAATTTTGATCTCCGCATGGCCGACCTTGTCATCGGGCATCGGCAGACGAAACAACTCAGTCGCTCCGAAAGCCGACTTGTAAAAGTCGATCGCCCCCGCCGCACCTTGGCAGATCAAGTACGGTGTCACGGAATGGTAGCCGTCAGGAATTAGTTTCACGGACATGCGTTGTTCCTTTCGAGGATCAAGATTTCTTTCGATTGGCTGTAC
This sequence comes from Planctomycetaceae bacterium, assembly GCA_043738805.1. Lineage (GTDB taxonomy): Bacteria > Planctomycetota > Planctomycetia > Planctomycetales > Planctomycetaceae > SXKJ01. The sequence continues at coordinate 290 of JAYUFI010000355.1, forward strand.
GTCAGATCGACGATGTAACCCGAAGCGTCAGCGAGGGCGGATGCGCCAATCGACGATGGATGCAGAGTCGCTTGGTGCGTCCGCCCTCGCTGACGCTTGGGATTACTTTCGGTTGTGGCACCGTTACGATCTATTGAGTAGGTCCGAGTTGCCTCACTTCGACGCAGCAGGTGTTGGTGTTGACGCACACGCTGAGTCGCCACAGCACTTCTTTCGACAGCAGAATTTGCCAACGAGACGATCGAGTCCGAACCACTTGCCGGTGGGGAGCGCGGCGATCGCGAGCAGGGCGACAATCTCGATGAAATTCTTGTTGACGATGAGGCTGTGCTCCGGGCCGGGAGCTTCGGGGACTCCAGGCCAGGGCGGGATCGCGAGATAGAACGTGGCCAGCATGACCGCTCCGCCGATCGCGGCGACGCGAGTGCCGAGTCCCGCCAGCAATAACACGCCGAGGATCGTCAGGCCCCACATCGTTTGTTTGTTGATCCGGTCCACTGGCGTTGAGGCCAAGCGGACAGGGCCGCGTGTCAGTTGCTCCGGCGTCAGCAGCTTCTTTGCGGAGACCTTGAGTTCCGAATCCAGCGACTTCACGGGCCCCACGACTTTGCTCTTGAGTTGTTGCAGTTCGGACCATTGCTTCTGCAAGTGCTCACGAGGGAATTGCATCGCACTCTGCTTGTTCGCTTTGGCGAGGTTCGCTTCGTAGCGTTCGAGGTTTGCTTTATAGAGTTCGACATCACCGATCCGCTTGTAGTCGATCGTCCCTTCGTGCTCTTTGAAAATGCGGCCAGCAACCTCAGGATTACCGACTAACAATGCTCCAAGTTTTTCCTTCGCACTGATTCCCTGCGGTCGAGTTGCCAAGTCGTACAACCGACCGACCGCATCGCGATACGCCTTGACCGATTTCTGCGACGCCTCAGATGCTGCCTCATCCACCTTTGCGAGCCCCAACAACTTTTCTCGTTCCGACGAAAGCATTCGCAGCTTACCGTCACAAACCAGCCGCTTGGCTTTGGCCTCGAACGTCACGTTCTTGCCGAGTTCTTTCGCCGAAACACCTTCCGGCAGAGCGGCCAGTTCCACGCGAAAGTCCGCCACGCCGCTGACCAGTTCGCTCAGCTTTTTCTTCTGAGCGTCGTCCAATCCGTAATGCGTTTCAAACCGCCCGGCCCAATCGTCCCACTTCGCAGCGACGGCATCACGATCGAGCCACTGCAAGTCATCCGGGTCGCCAGTCATCTTGCGGAACGTGTCTCGCAGCGGTCCTTGAGCGTTCTTGAGATATCCCTCGGCGGTCCACGGCGTCGCTGTGTTGAGGCTCTTGAACTTCCACAGCCCCTCATACAAAAACTGCCAGCCAATACTCAGCCGCAGCAGCACAATCAGGGTGACGGCCAGACAACAACATTTCTTCGAGTCAGTCACTTGAGGCTCCAAAACAAAACATCTTCCGGAACACCGATATTCACTGGCTCCAACCGCTGCCCGCCTTTCGGCGGCGGGATCAGCAGGGTCGAAACCGAAGGGTGATTAGAGCAATACTGCCGAGCGATTTCGACTCCCCCGACGAAGAACGCGGTTGAGAGGGCATCAGCCTCCGCCGCAGTCGGTGCGAGAACCGTCACAGACAGCATCGAGTCTGTCGGCCAACCGCTGCGCGGGTCGATGATGTGACCGTAACGCTTCCCTTCAAATCGAAAGTGCTGCACCGCCGTCCCGCTCGTGGCGAGTGCTTGGTCGCGAAGCAAGATCGTGCCGAGCTGTCGCTGTGGGAGCAGTGGATTCCGCAAACCAACCGGCCAACCCGGCAACTCATTGTGTCCACCTCGCGCGACGATGCTGCTGTGACCTCCTTGAATCAACCACTCATCAAGGCCGTGCTCAAGTAACACCTCCGCTGCTCGGTCCAAGGCATACCCCTTACCGATGCTGCCGAGATTTAGTTCGACGCCAGCACCATCGAAACTAACCCGAAGCGTCAGCGAGGGCGAACGCTCCAGCGACTCTCGTTCTTCTGACTCATTCTCCGTTCGCCCTCGCTCACGCTTCGGGTTACATGACTCGGCCCCGATCTCCGATTCCAAGAGGTTGACACGCTGCATCCCGACCAACACCAATCGCTCGATCAATTCCGCGCTCGTCGGCAGACGAACCTCTTTCCGACACTGCCGCCACAACGCAATCAACGGACCCGATGTCGGATCAAAATAGCCCTCCGTCTCGCACCAAATCTCGCGGGCACGACACAGCAACTCAAACAGCCGCTCCTCGACCTCAACTGGTCGCGATGCGGCAATTCGATTGAGCTGTGACAACTCCGTCTGCGGCCGATAGACGCTCATTTGATCTTCGAGCACATGAATCAAATCCAGTGCCTCACTCGCCCATCGCAGCGGCTGCCGAGGGTCATCTTCGCGAATCGCATTGAAGATCACCGCGAAATCGGTCGCCATCGCCGAAGTCGCCAAGCGAATCGTCGCGGCACTCGTCGGCACAAGCCGAGATTCATCGACATCACCGAGTATCGCATCGCCAGCCGCTTGCCCCACAGTGACGACCTCATCTCGCAGAGCGCGTCCGGCGAGAAAGTCACGACGATTGGCGATGTGCTTTTTCATGGCAAACTAGACCTCTCGCGAGCTGTGCTGAAAGATTTGGTAAGCCGGGTGGCGTCAGCCCCTGGGCTGATTCGTGTCCCGTTTTGTCCGGGAGCTGACGCCACCCGGCTCACCAAAAACATCTCGTTCATGACCGCGCGGGGTATAACGTGGTGTCGAGCCACCACATTCCCAATTAGCGTTCGCGCCACAAGACGTCGTCGGTGATGCCAAGCTGTCGCTGAGCTTCGGCGATCTCAGTTCGGAACCGCACCGCATCGACCGGATAGCCCGCGGTCGCTTTCACTCCGGGAACATGCTTGGCCCAGAACTGATTGAAGGTGAGCATCGACAATTCGCGAACATACTTGCAGACCAGTGACGCCAATGCGACCGGGAAGTTGGCCTCCGCTTTCATCTGAAATCGCAACTCGGTTGAACCGACTCGGTAGACACTTCGTTCTTTCGCCTCACCGACCGAAAAAATCATTTGCCCGTCAAGCACTTCCGCCAGCAAGTCTTCGTACCGATTGCGTCCGCCGTGCTTATCACAAATGACGAGTGTCGAGTGCTTCTCGTCTGAATTCCACACCGAACGGAGCAGATTCAAACTGAGCCGCGACAGCGCGAGTGCCTTATTGTCCGCCGCTCGCACGAGCGCGTTGAATCGCTGCGGCTGCACAATCTCACTCCGAATTTCTTTGAGCGTGACGCCGCTGCGCTGACAACACGCCAGCCACTTCGTCGCGATGTCGCCGATCAGTGGGGCGTTGATTTCAGTCGGCAGTGCGAGATCAACATCAGCGAGCCACGGCGGGCTCTGAAATTTCAGATTTGAAATCTCGGACTTGAGATTTGAGATCAGTGGTTCCAATTCAGTGCTCAACTCCGCCAACGTCATCGGCATTCGTCCCAACATCCGCAACGCGCTCAGCACCGATTTCTCCAACGCCGCGACACCTTTTCCTGGCGAGTAAACCTGTTTTGAATCCGCCACCTGAAGCTTCAGCATTTCTTTCGTCGGAGCTTGCTGAGCGATATCAGTCATCGCCGCCCACAGATCAAATTCACGCGGCGAACCGGGGACTTCCCAAACCGTGACCGTCACGACCAACGGCCCCAGGTTCGGCCCATAGCCCGCTTCGTCCATGCCGATCAACAGTCCCACGTTCGATCAATCCTTGGCAAATGCGGCAAGCAGAGTTTCTACAAAATTGTGACGTGACGCTCCACGTCGCGGAGCGTCGCACCACAATGTGGCTTCGCCGCGCAGCACTTCACCAACGATGAACGGCCTCACGGCTCGCCAGTCATCGCCCAACCGATACTCGGCGAGTTCTAGTTCTTCATCGGAAACCGCCAACCCATGATCTTTCGGCCCAAATTGCAATGTCGTCGTCAGCGTTTCCTGCTCCCTGAATGATGTCGCCGCGAGTCTATCGGCGGACGAGACTACGTCCAATCAGCCGACGAGCGCTAGTGGTCGAAGCAATGGGATTGCCGGGTTATCCCATTGCTTCAATATCATCTTTCGTAACGATCACAACTGTTGATGACCGTTCATTAAATTGGTCAGCCAGCGCTCTGTGGAGAACTTGTTGAACTTTGATCGTCGCTATTCCAATTGAAAGGAAGACGATGTCGAGCCACCGCACTCCAGGGTTTCAACTTGGCCACTGAAAGTTTTTGACGCGCTTTGCCAGCATCTCTTTCATGTCTGCCGCCGAATAACCGAGATGCACCGCCTCCGTCAGCAGCTTGTCGAGCAACTCTGCCATTCGCTCGTCGCGAGCGCGCTTCGTCAAGTCCCGCTTTGGAACGCCGACAACTACACCTTCGGCCGCATGGCTGACAGTCGCAGTTGTTTGTCGTGGTGTGCGGTGGCAATCTGGATGCCATCGGGATGCAGCGCGAGATCGCGTACTGCGTTGCCGAGGTTCAACGTGTGAAATTCATTCTTCTCACCTGGTTTCCAGAAGAAGAGGTGCCCGCCCGCTCCGCCACCGACGGCTCCGATTGTGAAGCCTTCGGGATGCAAGACGACGCCCCACGCTTTGCCCTGCAAGTTGGCTTTCGTCAGATGCACGATCGCCTCTTTGCCCGACTCCCAATCAACCATGCAGAACGCGGGATTACCGACTCCAGCGAACGCATTCGAGACATTGGTGATGCCACCACAGACGAACTGCTTGCCGTCTTTCGTGAACTGCATGCAATACGGCCCGCCGTAGTCGGCCATGAAGGTGGGGTCGTATTTGTGAAGCGTGGCGACTTTGAAGGTCCGAGCTTGCTTGCCGGTGTCGACTTCCCAGTCGATGAAGTTGGCGACCAGATCGCCGGACAACAGATTCTTGCCGCCGGGATGAAAAGCGACGTTGTAAACGTGCCGGTCATGACCCACGAACTCGCGTACCAAACTGCCATCGTCCGCTTTCCAGAGTTTGACCTTCAAGTCATTACCGCAAGTGGCAATGAGCTGGCCGTCAGGGCTGATGTCGATCGCTCGAATCCAACCGGCGTGAGCCTCCACCGTGCGTTGCGGAGCGGGTTTCTCGGCGGCGGCGGGCCACCAAATCAGCCGACCGTCGTGCCCGCCAGTCAGCAGCGTCTCGCCTTTGTTGATGAACGCGATCGCTCGGACCCACGAGTCGTGTCCACCCTCGAAATCGGTCTTCATTCCGCTGGTCAAGTCCCAGCGCACGACTTTGGAGCTTTGCAGTCCGACAAACACAAACCGTCCGGCCGGATCGAAGCGGCACGAAACGAGAGAGGCTTCGTTGGCAAATGTTTTCGCGACGTGAGTCTGCATCGGATCGGCGGGCATGTTGAATCTCCGGTGGGACGATTGAGGCGTGGGCTCATTCAAGAATGAGTTCGTAGGACGGGCACTC
>JAYUFI010000356.1:0-2185 GCA_043738805.1 Planctomycetaceae bacterium
ACAGAATACTGTGACGATTACCGGGGCCGCTGCATCAGAACCTGTGACCCCAACCGGGGCAGATGACTATGGAAAAGCCATGGGAATCGGTGCCGGAAACGCTCCTAAAATCCCACAGAACGCCAAAGTTAGTATTCCTGCCAAGTATGCTGACCTCAAACGCGGACTATTAAAGGTCAATGTTCAAGATGGTGCGAACGAGCATGATTTCAAACTCCAGGAATAGCAGTTGATTTCGATGTTATGGGTCATCGTATCGTCTGTTTCTTCGGGGAAGATTGGCCTCCGATGAGTCGCTCCAAGAGGCTTTGTCAGCTATTACTAGCCTTGGGCGCGGGGCTCTCTTTTTGGCTGCTCGCGTTTCGGACATCGCGAGATGAGTTTGCCGTTGGTCAAGCGGCATTGGTTCGACAAGACTGGGCCGAAGCCTCTCGACAAATTCAGCGATTGCGGCAGAGGCCAGAGTATTCCGATCAGGTTCAATTGCTGCGTGGTGGATTGCTGTTGCGGACGGGCGAACCTCGCGGAGCGATTGCTGAGTTATCGCGTGTGAAACTCGACGGAGAATTGCGAGAGCAATCGCAGCTATTGTTGTGCGAGGCGTTCTATCAACTAAAGCAATGGAACAACGCCGTTGCAGTTGGCCGAGAACTACTACGTAACCATCCAGATCACGTTGAAGCACATCGGTGGCTGGGGGCAACGTATTTTGACCTTGGCGATTTGACTCAGGCTGAGTTCCATTTGAAGGAACTCGGTCGGCTGGCACCCACGGATTACTCGCCGCATCGGTTGCTCGGTGTGATTCACAAAGATTTTGAGCAATACAAAGAGGCGATTGCCGATTTTCGGCAAGCTCTTGAATGCGATCCGCCGCCGGCTGTTGTTGGCGAGATTCGGTTGGATTTGGCGAAATCGCTCATTCAGCAGAACCTGTATGAGGACGCGCTGCAAACGCTCGAAATCCAATGGCCATCGAACCGTGTTGAGCCGCACGTTCTCTCTGTCGAGTGTCATTGGGCGATGAACCGTCGGGAAGAGGCCAAGCGGGAATTGAATATCGCTCGCCAGTTGGCGGCTGACGATCCGCAAGTCCTCTGGATAACAGTCCGCATCGCTCTCGATGAAGAGCGAACCGCTGACGCGCTTCAGTTGCTTCAACAGCTTGTCGAGGCCGAGCCGACGAATCATCAAGCGTTGTACGAGATTTCGTTGGCCTACCGACGGCTCGGCAAAGAGGCAGAAGCGCAAGAATTTCTGGAGCGTCGGAATGTTGCGCGAGCTTTGTTTGAGCGGCTTGTTGAACTCAACAAGCAAGCGATCAAAGAGCCGTTAAATGCCGACGTGCGATTTGAATTAGCGATCGTCTGCGACCAGCTTGGAAAGAAAGAACTCGCCGCCGTTTGGCACGATGCAGCGGCGGCATTGAAGTCTGGTCAAAACGGACGTTAGCCTGACTACCGCTGCAACGCTTTCGCGAGCGCTTCGACGTCGTAAACACATCCGCCCCACGTGCCGCCGCCGAGTTGTTGCAACAGCGCCCACCAGCGAGTGTCGTCCGGGAGATTGGGATCGGCAGCAAGCGGCAATGACGGTTCGCGACTGGCGAGAAGTTTTGCCCCTTCGTCGGACGAGAAGCGGCGAGACGTGCCGTCCGACGCGGACTGCTCACCCACGAAGTTCATCGAACCGGTGAGGTTGTTCCGATCGATGATGATCTCGATCAAGTCGCCGTCGCGGAGCTTGCCGATCGGGCCGCCTGCGAGCGCCTCCGGACCAACGTGACCGATGCACGCTCCGGTCGACACACCTGAGAAGCGAGCGTCGGTGATCAACGCGATCTGCTTGCCGAAGGACAAGAACTTGAGGGCAGACGTCAGTTGAAACGTCTCTTCCATACCGGCACCGAGTGGGCCTCGGCACATCAGCACGATCACGTCGCCTGCAACAACAGTCTTCGAGCCGCGTCCTTTGACGGCGGCGATCGCTTCTCGCTCGGAAGTGAAGACCTTCGCGGGGCCGAGTTTGCGATACATCCCATCGGGATCAACGACGCTCGGATCGATCGCCGTGCTCTTGATCACCGAACCTTCCGGCGCGATGTTGCCGATCGGGAATGTGACCGTGCTGGTGAGTCCTCGCGACCGAGCTTGATCCGGCGACATGATCACGTCGTCCGGCTGGA